>JBGAOI010000019.1:0-32462 GCA_044221885.1 Polyangium sp. (in: bacteria) | reverse complement strand
GGAGCTGGAAAAACTCAAGAGTGTCGTCGATGCTGCGGATCGAGGCGAACCGGTTTTCTTTTTGCTCGACGAAGTTTTGCACGGAACGAATTCGCGCGAACGCAACATTGGGGCCCGAGCCGTGGTTGTGCACTTGCTCCAGAAAAATGCCATTGGCGCGGTGACTTCGCACGATTTGGCCTTGGCCGATTTGGCCGAAACAACGGCGGGCCATGTCGTCAATGTGCATTTCAAAGAACTCGTGCAAAATGACAAGATGACGTTCGATTACATACTTTCACCGGGCGTCGTGTCCACGACGAATGCATTGCGCCTGATGAAAATCGTTGGGATCAAGGTGAAGGGGATTGACGAGGCATAAACGCGCTCGGCAATTCTGATGACCGCGTCCTGAATTGCCTCACGCCTAAGATTGCTTGCCGCAATGGCACCCGTCTCGTTGTATCCTCCCCCAGCGCATGTCTTCTGTCACCTCGACCAGCCGCATTCATCGCGTCGTCGTTCATGCCCGTGGGGCCGTTGTCACTCGCTCCGTGACACTTCCCACGTCGCTGTCCTCTGACGTTTTCGACCTCGTCATTCCTGGCATCACGCCTTTCGCGGAACCCGCGACATTTCGCGCCATCACCCAAGGATCGCGCCAAGTCATCTCCGTGGTGGCCAAGTTTGTCGTGCCAGACGGCCCGGCTCGCGTCGGAGCGGCCACGGAACAAGTTCAATCCGCCGAAGCAAAACGCGTTGCGCTTTGCGAAGAACGGGCGCATCTCACCGGACGGCGCAATCAATTGGCTGGCATCCAGTTCGATTTGGGTCTGGAACGTCGGTTTCAGAAGACAAACGTCCGTACGCGAATCACCGATGCGCTCGCCATGACCTCGCTCGTCCAAGATGAGCTCGCGGCCCTCGATGCGCGGGCGGCTCAGCTCGATCGCGAGATCGTTCGAGCGGAACGGGCCGTGCAAGCAGCTCGCGTGGCCGAAATGCAAGCGCGCACTGCCGATCGCGCGGGTGCGTCGCGACCAACGCTTGCCTGTAGCGTTCGAATTGGTCCAGGACAAACTCCTTTGGAATCGCTCGACATTGAATACGTTGTTCTGGCGGCGCGTTTTTGGCCCACGTACAAAGCGTGGCTGACGAAAGGTGCAACGCAGGTGCGCCTCGAACTCGATGCGCTCGTTGCTCAAGACACCGGCGAAGATTGGACTGGTGTCGAAATGTCCTTGTCCACAGCCGATCTTGTGCACGATGCTCGTTTGCCAGAACTGCCTTCGCTGAGGTTTGGCCGGGCAGCACCTCCGGTCAAACGAGGTTATCGCCCGCCGCCACCAGGGCTCGAAACGATGTTCGAAGCGTACGATACGGCCATGGCAAAACTCACGCCGCCCGTCGTTGTGGATGCCATGCGCGCCGCTCCTCCGCCACTACCTGCGCCCGAGCCCATGGCCGGGTTTGGCGCGCCAGCTTCGATGGCCATGGCCGATAGTGCCTATCCGATGTTGGAATCGGCCGACGCGGACGAATTTCTCAGTGAAATGCCTCGATCGGCCAAAAAGAAAAGCAAAGTTGGATCGGCGCATGGCCGAGGTGGTGCCCCGCCTCCTCCGCCTCAAGCGAGTCGTTTGCAATCGCCTATGATGGCCAGCATGCCTATGCCCAAACCCATGGCAGCGGGGCCCATGGGCGGCGGCGGTGCTCCCCCTGGAGCGGCAAGTTATGGTTTTCTTGCGGAAGAAGCGAAAGAACGCGATGAATCCGACGTATTGGTTGGTCCAATCGAACCCGATGACGCATGGCTCGATTTTGACTCGTTGTCGCTTGCCAGCCGGGACGAACCGCGCCGAGGCAAACTCACTCGTTTGCCCGAGGAAGCCGTGCGCGGTCAAGCTGTACGAGCCAAACACAATATCGAAGGCATGTCGAGTCCGGCACGGACCAAAGATCCGTACATTTATCGCGGGCTTTTCGATTACCGTTACGATGCCGTTGGTCGTGGGGACATTCCGTCCAATGGCCTGCCGCATCGCGTACACGTGCAAGCGGGCGAAGGCTCGGCCAAACCTCGGTTCCGCACAGTACCTCGAGAATCGACGGACGTTTTTCGGGAAGCACTGCTCGATAATCCTCTAGGCGCCCCGCTGTGCGCGGGTCCTTTGGACGTTTTCCTGGAAGGAGCGCTTGTCACGACAACCGACATGACTGCTGTCGATCGTGGAGGTACCATTGCTGTCGGATTGGGCGTCGAAGATCGCATTCGCATTGCCCGTAATGCGCGGATCGAAGAAAGCTCCGCGGGTTTGCTCGGAGGCTCCACGCATGTCGATCATCATGTCACCGTCGATATCACTTCGTCCCTGGGTATGCCCATTCTTCTCGAAGTGCTCGAACGAATTCCCGTCACGGATGACAAAGACATCAGCGTCAAATTGAATTCAGCCGAACCTGAACCGGAAACCTACGATCAAAGCGATTTGGGAACCCCCGTTCGCGGCGGACGACGCTTCCGCGTGGACGTTCCCGCAGGCGGAAAGTCCAAAGTCGCCTACGCTTATCGAATCAAATTGCCGTCCAAGAATGAAATTGTCGGAGGAAACCGTCGTGAGTAACACCACCATGGAAAAGGTTCGTCAAGACGATCCTCAACGATCGGCAGCTTGGGTGACGCGAGCGGAGCGAGTGACGTTGTTCGAGGACCGGGCGGAGGTTGTACGTCGAGCGGTAATGGTTGGGACCTTGGGTGTGCGGGTCGCGGCGTTCGCGGGCATTTCATTGATTGTGGATGACGGGACGGTACAAGCGAAGGTTTTACGAGGAGCGGCACAGGTTTTGTCGGTGCGTGTCGTGCGGCGTGTGCATTTGGAAAAAGCACTGGGGCGAGAAGAAATCGATGCGCTCGAAACGGCGTCGCGTGAAGCTCGGGAACGCATGGCGGCAGCGGATCTCGGCATTGAACGATTGCAACGGCATTTGCAGCAACATTATCAAATGTCCGATCAATGGATCAAATCGGTGGCGCTTGGCCCGAAAAACGGATCGGACACCAAGGTCGTCGAATCCTATCGTGATGCGTGGAAAGCCATTGATGTTTCCGCCAAACGAGCGCTTGGAGAGATCGAAAAAACACGCGCGGATCGATGGCAAGCCGAGCAGGACTTTAGACTTGCGGAAACACGCTTGAGCGAAGGGCGTAAAGAAGCGCCTCGTCATGATGCCGTGATCGAAGTGGAGCTCGATACGCGGGAAGCGGGCGAAATTGAAATCGAGCTTGGGTATCGATTGCCTTGTGCATTGTGGCGTCCCGAGCATACGGCGCGTCTCGTTACGGACAAACCCGATGCCAAAACCGGAAAAATCGAATTGGTCACGTATGCGGTCGCCTGGCAAAATACGGGTGAACTTTGGGACGATGTCGAATTGCGATTTTCGACGGCCCGACCAGCCAAAGAAGCTTCACCGCCGCTTTTGTCCGACGATGTTTTGTCGAGTCGCAAAAAGACCGACGAAGAACGGCGCAATGTCATCATTGCGGCGCGTGAACAAAATATCGATATGGCGGGGCTCGATCGCGGGGCTCGGGATGTTTCGGACATGCCCGGTGTCGACGATGGAGGCGAACCATTAAATTACGTAGGCAAAGACCGCGTGAGTTTGCCCTCGAATGGTCGGCCGTTTCGCGTGGAGATTGGCCGGACGAACGTCGATGCAGACGTTGCGCGCGTGCTCATGGCGACGCGTTCTCCTGCGGCACATGTGCGGGCGACCGCGACGCTTGCGGGAAGCGGACCGTTGCTCGCGGGTCCGGTGCGTTTGGCGCGTGGATCGAGCATGGTTGGTCGAGCAAAAATCGATTTCGTCGGAAAAGGCGAACCGTTTGAACTTGGGTTTGGCCCGGATGACGGCATTCGAGTGCGGCGTATGGAGGATGAAGAACGAGACACGCAGACGTTGACGGGAGCACAACGAATCAAGCGCAAAGTCTCGCTGTTCTTGTCGAACTTGTCCGGAACGAACCGAAGCGTTTTGGTGAACGAACGTGTGCCAGTGAGCGAAATCGACGAAGTCGAGATTCAGGTGCTCGATGCCGGCCCGTTCAAGCTCGATGCCAAAGATGGTTTTTTGCGAACAACGGTAGACATTGCCGCTCGGGCCACGAAAGTAATGCGTTTTTCTTACGAAGTCCGAGCGGGGTCGAAGGTGGTTTTGCCTGATTTTTAGTCAGGTTTCACCGCGCGACGTTCAGTCTTCGCGACCGGGCCAGCCTTCATAAGCATGACCGTTGCTAGGCATCATGGGTTTGGCCGGAGGCATCTCGCCATGCCCGCGCTTCTTTTTCGGTCTGGGAATGTCGGGGTAACGATTGAGCTTGTTCACGAGCGTGCGATTGCACCATCCGAGTTCTGCGGCAGCGGCCTTTTGATTTCCGCCGTATTTGTGCAGCGCTCGAATGATTTTCGCTTTCTCTTCATCCGAATCCGGCGGCAAGGTCGAAATTTTCTTCACGGTGCTCGAAGGCGGCGCCATCCTCGCGACTTCAACCGGCAAATGCTCGGGCAAAATGAGAGTTCCGCGACCGCATCTCACCGCCGCCACTTCCACCGTTTTTTTCAACTCCCGCACGTTTCCCGGAAACGGATAACTGAGCAGGCAGTCCACGGTAGCGTCCGAGAACCGGAAGATATTGGGCTGGTTGTCGCGCCGGCATAAATCGGCCAAGAACCGGTCGGCGAGGGCGAGAATGTCCTTTGGTCGATTGCGCAACGGGGGGACCTCGAATTCAAAACCTTTCAGCCGGAAGTACAAATCTTCGCGAAACGTTCCTTGACGAACGCAGTCGAGGAGATTCTTGTTTGTCGCGGCAACGACACGTACGTCGACAAACATTGGTTCGATGGCGCCGACGGGATACACTTCGCCGCTGTCGAGTACACGTAAGAGTTTGGCTTGGGTTTCCAGCGGCAAGTCGGCAATTTCATCGAGGAAGATCGTTCCGGTATCGGCAGCCTGAAAAAACCCCTTTTTCGCTGTGCTCGCACCCGAGAACGCTCCGCGTTCATACCCGAACAAAGCGCTCTCGACCAAGGATTGCGTGAATTGCGTGCAATTGACCGCGACAAACGGACGGCTTTTGCGCGGCGAGGCATCGTGCACTTCACGTGCAACGCGTTCTTTCCCCGCGCCAGTTTCGCCAAAAATCAAGATCGGCAAGGGAATGTTTGTACGCGCTGCTTGCCGCACATCCTCATAAAGCGCCTCCATGATGGGGTCCGATACCGTTGGCCCTTCGGTCCACATCCGCGGACCACTTGTGCCCTTGTCCGGTTCGAGTTGCGCCTTGCGCACCACGAGCGTAACCGAACCGATATTGATGCGGTCTCCAACCTCGACGGGGAAAGAACGATCATGCTGCGGGCGATTCGCAATCGTCGTGTCCGTTCCCGAATGCTTTCCGGGTTTGTACACTTCGGTCCCATTGCAACTGCTCTTGTCTTCGATGATCAATTGCGGTCCGATATGCAACAACGCGTGATGTCGGGACACCGAAGCGTCCGGAATCTCGATGTCGTTATGGCTATCCCGTCCGATGCGAATCGTTCCTTCCGACGGCAAACGACGTGATTTGGGATCGTCGCCGGCGATGTAAATGACAAGCTCGAGCGGGCCCACGTGGCGATAGGCTTTGAGTCCCATGTGTTCCTTCCTTGTTCGATGCCTTAACCGAGCATAACTGCATCGGCGAGTACAAATCCAGTTTGTCTGCGCCTCATGTTCGTCGAGACGATCACGAGGTTGGTCCGTACGGACGTTTGTCTTGCATGAAGCGTGCCACGACGAACGTTTGTCGAGTCGCCGCTGTTCCCCGTCGGCGACGCACGCAACGTCGTGCATTCGTCGTGCAAACATGCGCGATTCGAACCTTGCACTTGCACAGTTCGCGCAAGTTTGCGCGCTCCAAGAAAAACAACGGGTCGATTGCGCGATTCACGCATGCGTGAATGACGAACCATGGGGTTGTCAAAGAGAACGCGGCGTGTGTTCGGCAAGCAAAACGACGCCTGAACTTTTGTGCCGTAGAATGACTGTATCGAATCGCAATATTTCGGATTGCATTTCGACACCTTTTGTGTTTGGCGGCGTGTTTCGGCAGGACGAGTGGTCGTTGCTGTATGTCACGGCGCACGGAGATGCGTGTGACGATCCGCGGGCAGCTTGGGCAGGAAGGAGCGGACTGGGTGGGACTGCGTTTACCTCGAGCTCAAGGCAAACAAACGAAATTGCATTTCTTCGAGCAACATTGGTCCGCGGTGCTGCAGAACTGATTGTTCGGCGTGCAATTCGCGACGGGGGCGCACGCGCCATTCGTACACGTTTGCGAACAACATTCCGTACTGATGCTGCATGCGGCTCCACCGGCTTTGCATGCTTTTTGGCACACGAAGTTTTGGCAGTTCATCGAGCAGCAATCGGTATTCTGAAAACACGATTGGCCATCCGCAGTACAGACATTTCCTTGCCCGCACTTGCCACCGGTGCATTTTTGGCCGCAACACTGGCCATCGAAGAAACATGTTCCGCCATCGGGTGTGCATGCTTGTCCGCAAACGCCGTTGTTACAGGCTTGTGAGCAACATTCGGCATTGGTTGCGCACGGTGCCCCGTCTTGGCCGCACATCGATGGAGGTTGGCAGGTGAAGTTCATGCAATTGCCTGAACAACAATTGAAATCGACGCCGCAGGCCGCGCCATTTCCCTGACAACCCAATGGACCGCACACGCCGCCGTTGCATTGCTGGTTGCAACATTGAGCCGCGTTCGCACATTTTTCACCATCGGCCGTGCATTTCGGTCCACCACAGAATCCGTTGTTGCATTGTTGTGCGCAACAATCTGTAGCGTTCGTACATGGCAAACCGTCGGGCAAACACATGGGAATCGTCCCACATACACCGCCATTGCATTGCTGGTTGCAACAATCCGTGGCTGCTTGGCATGGCGATCCGTCAGGTGAACACGTGGGGCTTCCGCCCGTATTCGCGCCCCCTTGTCCCATGCCGCCCGTTTCTCCACCACCTTGTCCGGACCCACCATTGCCGGACGAACTCGATGAACCGGAGTTGGTCCCGCCAAAGTCCACATTATCGCCGCCACATCCAACAAACGCGAGGGCAAGAATCAAGGCACTGCCAGTGGCTGAACCGACAAACCAATTCTTGGTACGTACATTTTTATTCATGGGTTTTTCTCCAATGAAGCAAAGAGAGCGCGGCACTTGTCTTGTGCTGCGACGTCAACGTGGTGAGAGAGGATCTTTGGGAGGAGGGGCGCCGTAGGCAGACGAAGGAGGCCGTTTGGGCTCCGTTTGGGTCGTTCTTGGCGGCGGCAATCCATACGCGGGCGCAGGTGAGCGAGTAGGTGTGGTTACCGGCGTTGTCGGAACTGGAATGGGCTGTACTGGAGCTGGCGCATTTGTCGATTGCACGGTCGTCGTCGAAGGCGCCGGGTTTGGCTCGGACGATGCCGCCGCTGGCGTTGACACCGGCGTAACAATAGGCGTTGGTTGTGGGTTTGGCATGGCCAGCGGCGCCGCCGTCTTTTGCGCTTCCGGCGCAACCTGGGCCGGAGCGTCGTTTTTTGGAGCATCACTTGCGCATCCTGCCAACGCAATCGATGCGGCAGCCGTCAATGCTGCAAGGCTTCCCGACGTCGTTGCTGCAGACCGAGCGCAAAACGGGCACGACGATTCCGAAGCATAAATGTGGCGTTTGCATGTCGAACAACGAACCAGCGTCGTCATGGTTTGTCTCCTCGAAATAGTTTGTCAAGGTCGAGGTACCGGCGGCGAAACCGGCGGAGGCGCTCCGTACGCGGCGGCCGGAGGGGCCGTAGGCGTTTCGGCGGGGGGCGCACCATACACAGGTGCAACGCGAATAGGAGTTTGTGGCGAATCTTTCGGATCTTCCGCAATCTCTTTGGGCGGATTCGACGGAGAATCCGGTGATGGGGTCACGTCAATGGGTGGTCGAGGTGGTGGTGTTGCTTCACCTCCACAACCGGCCATTGCCAATCCTGCGGAGAACGCCGCCGCTACGATGCCGGGGGTAACGTGCGATTGTCGCGTGCAAAAGGGGCACGCCGATTCCGAGGCATAAATATGACGTTTGCAAGTTGAACAGCGCACAAGGGGGCTTTTCATGCGTCACTCCGAATTCGAAGCCATTTCGACAAGAGGTAATCGTGTTCGGGAAGGTGTTTTTTCGGGTGCGATGGACGCAACCCCGTCATCGCGGTAGGGTTCGACGACAATTTCAAAGAGGCCGTGATCGAAGGGTTCGCCCGGGGGCGGTTTGACCTGGACCAGCCGTTCGCGAAGTCCGCGACTTTTCTGTTCCAATGCGCGGTGATGACAATAAGGATTGTTTCCCGCGCGGCCGAAAAATACTTGAGACGTCCAAGTGCATCCCGCGCGGCAAATATCGGCATAATAACAGGTCCGGCAAAATCCCCACAAGTCATTCACCGTGCGATCCCGCGTGTAACGCAGTTCTTTGGTGTTGTCCCAAATATCGCGCAATGTTCGCTGGCGAATATGACCTCCGGTCCATTCTTTCGTCGTGAGCGAAGGACAACCTTTGATGGCCCCATCCGCTTCAATCCCCATGGTTGCCATCCCCGCCCCACAACTCGACGTATGTTTGTCTTCACCATACGTCCATTTTCGTAATTCTGATTCGTGCGGACCAAAATACCCCACATTGTTTCCGGTCCAGACCCGCACGCCGCGATGTTCCGCGTCGACCGCCAATTCTGCAATTCGAGGAATGACGTGCAAGTGTTCATGCGGCTGAATGAGCCACTCGGGGCGATCGGCAGCTCGTCCCATGGGCACGGTGAATTGAATTTGCCACGAATGGCCACCTTCATTGACAATCAAATCCAGAATCTCGCCCAATTCAGGGTAACTCAATCGATTGATTTGTGAATTGACGGAAACTTCGATGCCAGCTTGGACCAAATGGCGTAGTCCTTGAATTGCCGCGTCGAAACTGCCTTTTACGCCGCGTTGAATATCGTGCGTCTGGCCAATCCCATCCACCGACACCGATACGCTTTGCACGCCCGCATCACGCGCGGCTTTTGCCCGCGCGAGCGTCATTCCCCGCCCACCCGTCGTCATCGTACACGTCATGCCCGCGTCGCGAATGGCTCGCGCAATCGTCGTCCAATCTTCTCGGAGATACGCCTCGCCACCAATCAACGTGACTTCTCGCGCTCCCATTTCGGCAATTTGCCTGACCAAATCGAGCGCTTCCGACGTGTTCAATTCATCGCTTCGAGGTTTGCCCGCGCGTGAACCACAATGCCCACACGCCAAATCACATCGCAGCGTGATTTCCCAAACGACGTACACGAGCCCCGAGGCAGCCACGCGCCCATGATACACGGAGAATGTAGGCAAGGAAAAAAAAACGTCGCCGTACGAGCACCACCAGAGGCCGGTTTGTCCGATGCTGCGGTACGAATCAATCGGAAGCGGACGCGAGCAGTGATTTGAGCACTTGCCGCGGATAACGTTGTTCGCTTTCGCTGAGGCCGTCTTTGGCTTCGGCGACGAGTGTCCAAAAGACGACGTTCAATACGGTTTCGAGCATGCGCAAAAGCTTCGCTGATTCGTGATCCAGCGTTTCGGTGCAAATCGCTCGGGCCAGATGTCCCAGCGCTCTTTCCACTTGCGTGCTTTCTTCTTCGCTCGCGAGTCCCACGACACCAATGGCCGCTTCTTCTTCCGGCGCAAGACGCAACGGGAAGGCCAATATCCATCGGTATTGTCGGGCAAACAAGCGATGATGCGCGGGCGTAGGTTGATACACGATGCTCGTCGATGCATTCGCGTCGCGATGCCATGCCGCCGTTTTATTGAATCGAAATGCATGTCCGGCAACGCCACTTCCGCATGTAAAACGGGCCGACCACGATTGCGGCCAAAATTGACCGAAGATCGGGCACAACATGCGAATTTGGGCATCCCAAATCATGCCCATCCACGAACCTCGTTCACCAAGCAATCCACCTCGCGAAATAGGCGCCGTTTGAGCGCCCCACGGCGATGCCGTGCCAATTTTGAAAATGGACGCTCCAACAGCTTCCGTGAGTTTCGTCGACAATGATTGCTGCGACAATGGTTTGCCGCAGCAACGTTCCAAAAGCGCCCGTGCCGTCCATTTCGCTGCTTCCGGATATTCTTTGCCACGCAGACCCGGCCGATAAGCCAGGGAATAACGATACCCCACGATCGGTCCCGGAAGCTTCAACTCCACATGGGTTTTTCCGACAATGAAATGCGATCGACAACGTTCCTGCTCGAAATCCACAGGCTCCCAATGTTCCTCGCCAAACTGTTCGTCCCGACGCTCGACCATCGGATACGCATCGGCCACCGTCGCTCCCGATGCTTCGGAAAACACCAAAGCCAACGTCAAATGGTCCGCCTCGAATCGCACAACGTGAGAACGAACGTCGAATCCATCAATCAAGTTGGGGTACCAACGATCGCGTTTTTCGAGCAGGTTGAGTTCGGCCTGGGTCAACGCAACCGCGTTCGAAAGGTGGTAGCTCCACGAAACATACCGCTCGGGTTTGTCCGCGCCTTGGAGCATGAAGCGTACGCGTCCGTTGCCCAGAGCTTCTTCTTTGACGTCGCGCCGACCTCGCCACGTCGTTGCTCGAGGTTCGGCTTGGACGTTGTTGTAGGGCGGTTCGAGAACCGCGATCGGCGTGTCGACGGGCGCGATGAAGTCTCGAAGCTCCACCTCGACGAGCGTGATGCCGTCATCACCCACGTTCCAGATACGTGAGTGTTCCCTCGTCTTGACAAACCGTTCGTCTCGAGCAACCGGTTCCCAGTTGACCTCGAAGTATTTTCGTTTCGGCTCGGTCGTGTATTCGCCCGCTTCGCCGCCTCGTTCGTACACTTCGACGCTCACGGTGCTCGGACTGAGACGCACGACGGAGAACTGATTGCCGACGGCGCCAGGTCGTTCGTGCGCTTCGGCACCGAGCGATCCGGTCGAGATGATGACGAAACGATTCTTGAAGAGCTCGACGAGTTTCGAACTTTCTTGGTGCGTATGTCCGTGAAAACCCACGCGAAACCCTGCGGCATACAGCGTTCCGACATCTTGCAGGGTCAGGTAGTCGGGACGTCCGCGTTCGCTCGTGAAGCCATGATGCCAAACCGCGACGCGCAACGTGTCGCGATCGAGTCCGTTCGCGAAGTCTCGAGCGGCAGAAACGGCGCGTGTCGAGATGCAGGCTCCTGGCCAATAACGATCGTTGCGATGGCACGAATTGAAGCCAAAAAACGCAACTTTGTCCTTCGGAAAAACGTGTGCCGACCAGTGTTCACGTTCGTTGGCATCCGCGAGACCGAAGAGTCGACCGGTCGACTTGAGTGAGTCGCCGTAGAAGCGTTCCAAGAAGCGTTGCACATTGACAAACCGACGGTTGTAGTCGGCGCCGGGACGCAGTTTGATGAGGTCGAGATGTCCGAAACGGCCGACGTCGATACGCAAATCCGAAAGATCGGGCGACCTTTTCAGACGCTGCATGTGTTCTTCGATGTGCGTGAAATCGTGTTGCGACTTGAGCGATGCAAGACGTACGGGTTCACCGATGTCGGCGCTCCAGTCGACGTCATGATTGCCCGGGACAAACACGACGCGGGTGCGGTCGTGATCATGAACGAGCTCGAGGAGGCGTTTTTCCGCGAACGCACCAAGCTCGTCGTATTCGGCGACTGTTGCGCGTTGCGTGAGATCACCGCTGACGATGACGTAGTCGAAAGGAGCAGAGTGAATCGTGGACAACGCCTGTGCCGGATGCATCCAGACATCGTCCAGAGTTTGTCCTATTTCAGTTACATGCAGATCCGACAGGTGCAGGATGTACATTCGATGTCACCAGCCTGTGCAGAGATCACCTCGCGACGTGCGCCACCCGAGATCGCAACTCGAAAAGGAACGAAGCGAGTCGAGCGCCATCAGGCGCTCGAAGAGTTCACCAAGCTGTTAGTGTCTTATCGTTGAAATTCGTTGATGCAAAATTCAACGAAGATGCTTTTTGATGTGGATTATCGATTGCCTGCGTGTCGTCGCCGCGAAGACGATGTCGCACTGGATGGGTCGCTGAGTTCGAATGAGCCGGGAAGTAGCTCTTTTGTGTAACGGATGGCTTGCATCGCCACGGATTTGTCGATGACGAACGGTTCGCGAACCAAAACCACTGCGTCCTGAAAGGCGGCATCTCGATTGGCAACGGCCGCAAGTTTTGGAGTGGATCGGCGCTTGGCATTCATCACATCAACTCCTCAGGTGCCCTGGGTCTTTCAGTATTTTTTCGAAATTTTTCCCCCGTCCAGATGGTCGCCGAAAGTCGCGAGTGTGAAGCGCGCTTCGCGTTGATCGGCGATAAATGGTGCTCACGCATGGACAACCCTCGCGAGAGGATTGGGCAACTCGTTGCGTTTGACCATTGCCGAGGGACATGCGCTCATCCTACACGATGTGGTTCAGAATCAAGCTTTCCGGCGTGCAATTGTGCAATTTGGTATCGTCCTCGCCGGACCTGGAATCACTGCAAAGCGGAACGAACCTTGCAGTGATCCATTTGGTGACAGATCAGGACGGTTGACGCGAAGAGTCAGCAACAATGCGGCGCGAAAAATACGCGCGCATGCAACATGACTGGTCGCCAGAGTTTCCAGTTTGGCGCTCGTCGAGGGCGCAACGAGCATGAAAACCGGGGTGCGGCTGGACAATCGGGTGTTTGACGAGACAACCGAGAGCGTGAAGAGCTGACGAGGTGATCGGGAAGTGTTTGGCTCGGCAACTGCTTGGAGCACAAACGAACACGATGGCGTCAGGCCTTGGCTTTCATGCCTTCGATTTCGGTGCGAAGTTCATCGATTTTGGCGAGGGTGTTGGGACCAGCTTTGCCGTCGGCGTCGAGACTGTAGGCATCTTGAAAGCTGCGTACTTGCTCTTCAGTGGCAGCGCCGTACACGCCATCGGGTGTGACGGCGTACCCGAGCGCGGTGAGATCTTCTTGCAGCTTGGTTACGAGAGGACCAACCGATCCACGAATCAACAGTCCCATTGCGGCTCCTGCGGCCGGAGATGAGGAAGAACCGGACGCAACAGGGACGGTACTACGCTGTTCGATGGCGTTCCACGGTGGCGTGTGAAGCGAGCACGAACCGGTCTGTCGTAGGCGTTTTGCGCGCCCGGTGAATCGATCGTGGGATGCGCAGCAGGGTAGGGGAGGGAGAAGGTTCGCCGTGACGGATAAACGTTTGAGTACAAACGAAACAGGCTAAGACAAACGACGTCTAGGTAACTTGTGGGGTGTCCTTGTAAAACCATTTCATGTCCGCTTGACGAATGGCATGCCGCCTGATACGCCCCCGCGACTCATGCGTCCATTCGATCACTCCATCGTTCTGCGCACGGCGCTGGTTGCCTTATCTGTTTCCACGGCGTCTTGCGCTTCACTGGGCAATTTCATCCTGACGGGTCATTGGGAAGATCCGAACGCCCAAGAAGTTTCCGCATCACCCAAGAGCGCTCCGACGACTTCGGCAACGGAGCAGGCACGAGTGGCCACGAACAATGCCGAGCCTGCGAAATCAGCGCCTGAACCCGCCTTGCAAACGTTCCCTGCCGAGACCCCATTCACCTATGGGATCTGGTCTTTGTATCGGAATTCTCGAGGGTTGTTTTTCTGGACGGGCAAAGGCGACACGTTACGATTGTTCGCGATTGAATTGAACAAAAGTGACCCATGCTGGACCACTCGAAGAGCGGATGGACCGCGGGTGATGCATTGCCTGGACAAGCATTACGCGCTTTCCGGAGATCTCAAACCCGAGGCTGGAGCTCAAGAAGGACCGCCTTCCGCCACCCGCGATGCGCTCAATGGTTTGCCCAATCCACCATGGCGAAACGACAAATTAACGGGGACAAACCTAACGGAAGGGAAATACGATTTGCCGGATGCCTCCGGTGGAAAACAAGGAACGTTTTCACTCGAAGCGACAGCAAGTTCCTTCAAAATTCAATTACCAACCCTCATGAGTGAGCGCTGGTTTGTGGTCGCGAAAGATACGACCAACGTGCATTTCGCGGGAGAACCCGTGTCGCTTTATGATGGCTGCACGAATCCCGACAAGACGATCGGCGTGTATCCACAAATGGCCATTCAATTGGATAAAAGAACCTGCGGCATTGACGCCGATATCAATGATTATCGTACGACGATAACGATCGGCAATATCACGCTGAGGTTCAAGATCTTGGAAAATCCCCCGAACTTGGCCAAGGCGCAAGAAGCAGCCGCCAAACTTCGCAAACTCGCTGCGGAAAATAAAACTCCAATCGAGCTCAATGTCGGAGGGAATGCGACGTATACAGTCGTCACAGCCAAGGCCAAAAAACCGACTGGCGAGGCTTTTGGTTATGTCGAAAGTGATCGCACGATCGGCAATGAACATTTTCAGTGCAGTGCCAGATTCGAAGGCGCCGACACCGCGATGTTACCGACAGCGAAGCAGATCTGCATGACCATGCGCGCAATGAAATAACGCTGCGTCATTCCCCGTGCACGGGTGGCAGGGGTTCTGCCGCGGCGATAGGTTTGGCCAGGCGCAACACGCGCCGTGTCCATTCGAGCACGCGGTCGGCGACGACGTAAAACGCCGGCACGACCAGCAAACTCAAAGCCGTCGAAATGATGAGTCCTCCAATGACTGCAATGGCCATGGGCGCGCGCACTTCGCTGCCTTCGCCGAGCGCCAAAGATGCTGGAACTGCGGCCATGAGTGTCGCAATCGATGTCATCAAGATCGGCCGCAATCGCACCGGGCCCGCTTCGAGCATCGATTCGAGCGCGCCTTTGCCTTGACGCCGTAATTCCGTGGCATAATCCACGAGCAGAATCGAGTTTTTCTTGACGATGCCCATCAGCAAGAGAATGCCGATCATGCTGAAAATATTCAGCGTTTGTCCGGTAAACAAAAGCGCAAACGCGGCTCCCGCAACCGACAAGGGCAATATCGTCAGCACCGTAATCGGGTGCAAAAACGAATTGAATTGCGACGCTAGCACCATGTACGCAACCGCAATGCCCAGGAGCAAGGCAAAAATCAATCCGCCCATGGAATCGCGAAATGCAACGCTCGCGCCTCCAAGGACCACGTGATATCCCATAGGCACGTCTTTGCCGATTTTTTCGACGAGAGCCAATGCATCGCTTTGAGATTTTCCAGGGGCGATGTTGCCGAATACCGTAATGGCTCGTTCGCGATCTCTTCGCGTAATGGCCTGCAAGACGGGTTTTTCTTCGTATTTTACCAACGACGACAGCGGTACGAGCGCGCCGTCGCGCGTACGTAGATGCAATCGCGCCAAATCTTCGGGACGCGACCTTTGATGCGCCAAAAGACGCATACGCACATCCACGCGCCGTCCACCCGTACTATATTTGCCGACGCGTACACCGCCGACGAGCGAATTGAGGGCCGTGGCAATTTCTTCCACCGAAATGCCCAAATCCGCGGCTCGTTTTCGGTCAGGCTGAACCTGAATCTCGGGCATACCCAAGCGGTAATCCGTATCGAGGTCCACCACGAGGCCACTGGCGGCAAGTTCCGCCTTCATTCGTTCGCTTTCCGAAACGAGCGTGTCCCATTCCGCACCACGAATGGAGAATTCGACCGGAAACCCCCGTTGCGCGGTAAAACCCGATTGCGACAAATCTTGAACGACGACTTTGGCCCCCGGAATGGCATTGAGTTCCTTCCGCAAAACGCCAGCAAAGTCATTTTGCGACAACTTGCGCTCATTTCTCGGTTTTAACGTGAGAAACAGCATCGCGCTGTTCACCGGACCGGTGCCAAAGGATCCAATCACGCCGAAGCACTTTTCCACTTCGGGTTTGCTCAGCATGATCTGTTCGCCTTGCTTGACGATCTTGTCCGTTTCGTCGAGGTTCGACCCGACCGCCGTCGTGAAGCGGACCATCAGGCGACTCTGATCTTGCGACGGGACAAACTCGCCCGGAAGTTTTTGGAACGTGTACGCAGCCCCGGCAAACAGCCCAATCGACGCAACGAGCACGATCACGGGATACCGCATGCCGCGCACCAGGATCCACGCGTAACCGTGCGAAAGTTTGTCGAAGGCGCGATCGACAAACTGGCCCAATCGGCTGCGGTGTTCACGCGAGGTGGTCAAAAGCTGCGCACAACGCGCCGGTGCGAGCGTGATTGCTTCGATGTAGGAAAGCGCAACAGCCACACAAAGCGTCACGCCAAACTGCAAGAAGAAGCGGCCCATGATGCCTTTCATGAACACCACGGGGATGAAGATCGCGATGACCGCCACCGTTGCCGCTAGCGCCGCGAACGTGATCTCGGCGGTGCCTTCACGCGCAGCGGTCATGCGATCCTTGCCGCTTTCCGCGTGCTGGAAGATGTTCTCGAGCACCATGATCGCGTCGTCGACGACGATGCCCACCGCGAGAGACAAACCCAAGAGCGTGAACGTGTTGAGGGTAAAACCCAGGAAGTAAATGACGCCGATGGTGCCAAGAAGGCTCATCGGAATCGCCAACACCACGTTCAGCGTGCTCGAAAGCGAGCCGAGAAAAAGCCAGCAGACGAGCGCGGTGAGAATGACAGCGAGGATCAATTCGCGTTCGATCTCGTGCACCGACTGCTCGATGTACTTCGTCGTGTCGAAGTTGATGCCGACGCTCATCCCTTCGGGCAGCGTTTTTTCGATCTCGGCAAGGGCCGCTTTTACGCTCTGAGCAACCGCAACCGCGTTTGCTCCACGCTGCTTGCGTACGCCGAGTCCTTGCGACGGCGTCGCGTTGACGCGCGACATACGGCGCATGTCTTCGAAGCCATCTTCGACGAGGGCAACGTCTTCCAGATACGTGACTTGTCCGCCTTGTTCACGCACCGTGATGCGTCGAAGTGTGTCGAGGTCGAGCGCCTCGCCGAGCACGCGCACGTTCACTTCGCGTCCAGCCGATTCGATGCGTCCCGCTGGAAGTTCCACATGCTCACGCCGAAGCGCCGAGGAAATATCCGTGACGGTCAGGGATCGCGCGGCGAGTTTGTCCGCGTCGAGCCAAATCCGAACGTTGCGTTCGAGTGACCCACCGAGCGTCACTTCTCCGACGCCCGGAATGGTTTGCAGTTTTTCTTTCACGCGATAACGCGCGTAGTCGGCGAGATCTTGAGGCGGAAACGGTCCGAACAAACCGATCCACATGATCGGGTTGTCTTCGGGGTTTGTCTTGGAGATCGTTGGTGGATCGATGTCCCTGGGCAAACGCATTTGCGCCTGCGACACCTTCGCTTGCACGTCTTGCAGGGCGGAATCGACGTTGCGTGAAAGATCCAGTTCGACCGTGATCGAAGCGCTGCCTTGACGTGACGACGACGTGATCGCTTGCACGCCTTCGACTTGCATCACGGCTTCTTCGAGCTGCTCGACGATGTCGTGTTCGACGGCTTCCGGCGTGGCGCCTTCCCACGAAACGTTGACGTTGATCGTAGGAAAATCGACGTCGGGGAACTGGCTGATGCCGATACGCGACGCCGCGACGATGCCAAACAGGATCGTCGCGAACATCATCATCCATGCGAGGACGGGTTTGCGAAGACAGGCCTCGGTGATGTTCATGGCGCACGTTCTCCTTTCGGCGCGGGAGATCCGCCGGAGGCGCCAGCACTGGAGGACCCAGCGGGAGCACCTGGTTTGCCTTGACCAACTTTCACGGGAGCACCTTGTTTCAAAGGTTCGGCGCCGCGAACCACGAGTTTCTCACCGATGGACAAACCTTTGCGTACTTCGGCTCGACCGTCGGCGGTGCGCATGCCGAGCGTGAGGACGCGTTCTTGAGCGATGTCGTTTTCGATGACAAACGCCAAAAAGCCGCGTTCGCTGGGGCGAATGGCGGTTTGTGGAATGACCGGGGCGGCTTCGTTTGTGCCGATGGAGACGGTGACGTCGGCGAACGTTCCTGGACGCAGCGTATCTTTATGCTCGCTGTCGACTTCGGCGACGATGGGGACCATGCGTGTGTTCGGATCGGATGCGTCGGCGACCAGAGTGATTTTTGCGGCGTGCGCATGTTCGTTTCCGGTCACGCGGAAGCGCGCGATCATGCCGGCATGAAGCGACGGCGCATCGGCTTCGGGCACGGAAAAACGTAGAAGCAACGGGTCACGCTGAAGAGCTGTTCCGAGAACCGTACCGGCCTGGACAAACTGCCCGGTTTGGACGGTACGTGTTTGCATCTTCCCGTCGATGGGTGCGCGAACGTAGGCATCGCGTAGGTTCAAGTTGGCTTCGTCCAGGGCCGCGCGAGCTTCAGCGGCTTGTGCGGAAGAAGTTCTGAGTCGAGTGCGCCAACCTTCGACGTCTTCCTTGGAGAAAACGCCTTCATTTTCGGCGGCTACGGAATCGCGTCGCGCCAAGTTCATTTTGGCTTCGGCTTCCGTGGCTTGGGCCCGATCGAGGGTGGCTTTGGCTCGACGAACCGCAAGGTTGTATCGTGCTGGATCGATCTCTACGAGCACCGTGCCTTTTTTGACGACGTCGCCTTCGGAAAAACGGACGTGTTCGACGACCCCGGCTACGCGTGCGGTGAGTTGCACGCGTTCGTATGCGTCGACCGACCCGACAGCGGTGACTGTGTATTCGACACGCTCTGCCGCGACAGCCGCGATTTCGACAGGAAAAGCGAGTTTGCCTTTGCCTGATCCACCGGGACCACCGGCTTCACTTTTTTTGTCGCACGCGACAAACAGGAATGCGAAAAACGCGAGAAGTGCGATTCGCGCGGCGACCAAATGTCCAAACAGGGCAATTTTCGGGCGCATCGTCATGACCAGGGGCAGATAGCACGGGTGCGTTGGGACAACATCCGTCCGGAAAGACGCGTCGTATTTTGCGTTGTGAAGTTATTTCGAGAATTTCCGTACGAGGTCTTGCAGTTACGCGCATAAGCAGTGTGGCCACGTTGTGGATGGAAATGCCCGGCCAAAGCCAGCCAACGACGGACATGCCAAACCGCCGCATTTCCACGAAGTCAATGGCGCCGTTACATTTGGACGAACAGTCGACGCGGAAAAATCGCGCAAGTCGAGCATTCTTGCTGGACAGGGCCGGGATGGCGCAGGATACTGGGTGGCATGGGAAGCGCGGCGCCACGTTTGCGGATGACCGAAGCGGAGTACCTCGCGTTCGAGCGCACGTCGGATGTGCGGCACGAATTTGCGGACGGTGAGATCTTCGCGATGGCGGGGGGTTCCAGCAATCACAGCACGGTGATGGCGAGCATTGGCACGGAATTACGTGTTGCGCTTCGTCATCGAACTTGTCGAGTGCATTCGGCGGACATGCGCATTCACATTCCGTCACGAGGTCGCTACGTTTATGCGGATGCGTCCGTGGTTTGCGGGCGTCCGGTGTTCTTGGATGATAAACACGATACGCTGATCAATCCGCGGGTCGTGGTGGAAGTCTTGTCGCCATCGAGCGAAGAGTATGATCGCGGCGAGAAATTCGCCTTGTATCAAACATTGCCATCCGTGATGCATTACGTGCTCGCGGCCCAAGACAAACCGTGCATCGAAGTGTTTACGCGCAAGGCAGATGGCACGTGGGATTTGCGGAAGTATGGGCCGGGCGATCAGCTCGCCCTCGAGACGCTCGAAATCTCGATTGCGATCGACGAGGTTTATTCGAACGTCTTCGACAGCGATTTCGACGAATCTGCGGCGTAGTTTAGCCGGGTCATTTTTGCACGGCGATCGTCATTCCGCCTTTCGGGCTGTTTTTGGCCATCCACGTATTGAGCGCGCTGTACCAACCCGAAACGGCGGCTTTGCCGTCGTCCGTTCCGGAAAGCGGATCGATATGGGTCAATTTGACGACGTCATGCACTACAAACGCGTCAGGGTTTGTCCGATCTTGTCCAGCCAATGGACGGCCAGGGCCAATGGGAACATTTTGGACCAGCGTTTTGAGTTTGTCGAGGGCTTTCAAGTCACCCACGAGGTTCGCGATGGCGCCAAAAATAGGCAAATCCATTTCCGCACCTCGCGTCGCCCGCAATGAATACTTGTCCAGGGCCCAATCGCCGGCTTTCAGGGTGAGTGTGGCGGCAGCTTGGGTATCCAGCGACAAACGCGCCGGGAAATACCATTCGGCAAAATCGAGTCCCGGGCCATCGTACCACGAACGGGCAATATCGTCGATGGACGTGTGTTCCCGTGGCGTGACTTGATCGTATTCGACCCACGTGTAGGTCGCATTCGGATCTGACGGGTGTTTCAATTTCCCAAAAATGCCGTCGTATTCGGTGATTTCTCCACCTTCGCCATGGCCACACGAAACTGCGGCAAACGTTACGCCGTTGGATTCGTCATCAAAAGCAAATCCCATGGCGGCGCGATTCGTCATTTTGGGGATAGCCGTCAAGGTAAGCAGCGTCGAAAACGCTTTGTCGCGGTAGGGGTCCTCGACGACGGCTTCGGGTGACCACATCGAGCGCATGGCGACGGTAGCGGCCATGGGATACACATCCAGATTCAAAATCGGCAAGGCGATGAACCGTGTGGACTTTTCAATGGTATCGAGTCCGGGGGCATTAAATCCAGCCGGACCGCCCATCGTGCCCTGGCGGTATTCTTGTTCGGTCAGCGTTGGGGCGGCATTGCCTTCTTGTTGCGAAACACCGTCTACCAACACGAGTCCCGCCAATTCAGAAAATCCCGCCGTGCCTTCGAAATCCCAAGCGGCGTATTCTTCGGCAATGCTTGCGCCGAGCGAATGACCGACGAGAAAAACGCGCGATTTGCGTTCGGCCTGGGGAACCAATTCGATGACTTTGCGTAAATCGCCAATGGTCGTGGCCAAACCCCATTCCGAGGCAAAATCGAGTTGCGCTTGGCCCAGAAAACCCGCAAAGGTTTTTCCTTCCGCAGGTTCGCCCTCGAAATAATAACGCATTGCAATTTCGGGGTCTTTTTTGACCTCCGCCACATCGAGCCCGTGTTGATCTTCCAGGATGTTGCTGCGGCGATCAATCGCCCAAGCTTCATACGCATCGTCGGCATTCGAGCGGCGAACGATGGCTCGAGCCATAGGATCATAACTGCCGGCACCGCCCAGAAAACCGGGCATCAAAACGGCAATGGCGCGGGCGGGACGCGGCGGATCCGCGTCGACACGATAACGAACGACGCGGACTTTGTTGTATTCGGGCGGAGTGGACTTTCCCGTGAGTGCATTGGCGGGCGGCGTGACACCATCGACGAGAAAGACTTCGCGACGAATTCGAAGCGTTCCTTCCTCGACGACGGCGGATGCTGGAGGTGGTGCATAGGCGGGTTCCGTTTGGATCGGCAATTGAGCCGGATCGGAACAGCCTAGGGCGAGTAGAGTTGGGAGAACGAGGGCAACGGATAAAGCAGAAGCATGGCGCATGCAGGAACATTAAGACGAAATGCCCTACCTGAGTAGTCCTCTTGGTGCCGCCCTGGAAAAAAGCTCAAACCGCGGGCGGATCGGCGACGAATTTGAATCGGCGCATGTAATTCACGAACGCATCG
This sequence comes from Polyangium sp. (in: bacteria), assembly GCA_044221885.1. Lineage (GTDB taxonomy): Bacteria > Myxococcota_A > Polyangia > Polyangiales > Polyangiaceae > Polyangium. The sequence continues at coordinate 10,783 of JBGAOI010000019.1, read as the reverse complement.
GACAGGCCACGTTCGCGTAATTCGTCTGGTGTCATTGGGGGCCTTCGAGGTTGCCAATGAGGATCAGCAATGCGCAAAGGCCAATCGGGATTGGCGATGGCCGATCGCCCCAGAGCGACACCGTCGGCGCCTTTTTCTAGGAGAAGTTCCGCTTGTTCTCGCGTCCAAATGCTTCCGGCAACGATGATGGGCACATCGGCGGGACATGCCGCGCGGAAAAGCGGAATTGCATGCTCGTGCGGGCGTTTTTTGGTGTTGGCAAAAGAATCCCACATCGAGACGTGCAGAAAATCGATTCCGTCCTCGCAAAGCCACGATGCGAGCTGCAAATTTTCGTCGAGATCGACACCTTTGGTTTGTCCGAAATCTTCGGGCGAAATGCGTATACCCACGACAAACGTCGCCGGCACGGCTGCTCGTACGCGTCGCGTGACTTCGCGCATGAGGCGCGCGCGATTTTCGAGCGAGCCACCCCATTCGTCCGTTCGGCGATTGCCCGTGGCGCTCAAGAATTGCCCCAACAAATACCCATGCGCGCCGTGTAGTTCCACTCCGTCAAACCCAGCCTTGTGCGCTCGGACGGCGGCGTCGCGAAATGCCGAAATGAATCGTTCGATGTCTTCGAGCGTCGCTTCGCGTGCCGTCAAAGGTTCGCCCTCATTGCTTGCCGTGACGGGCAAACCTCCAATGAGTTTTGCATCGGCGCGTGCGCCGCCGTGGAAGATCTGGACTAGGTTTGTCGAACCGCTTTCGCGCAAAGTCGTCGCCAGACGCGTCAATCCAGGCAAGAGTTTGTCGTCGAAGATGCCGAGTTCACCTTTCCAGGAATGGCCATCGAGCGTGACGTGGCTGGCACACGTTTCGATCACGCCAAACCCGCCTCGAGCACGAACGTCGAGCCAATGCAGTTCGTCCTGGGACAACGAGCCGTCGTCGTGGCTTTGAAGGTTCGTCATAGGGGCGAGAAAAATACGGTTTCTCGCTTTGGCACCATTACGAAAGGACAATGTTTCCAGGAGACTCTTTTGCGTCATGGGCGGCGAGAGTAGCAAAGATTTGGCCACACGCAATCAGCCGTGGGTCGACATTTTTTCGGCGCGCTCGAGAATTTGTGCCAGACGGCCTTCGTCATTGTCGGCATCGAGCGAAGCGTTGAGGGATGCGCGAACATCCGGTGCGGCTGTTTGGTCAAGCGAAACGCGCAGACGTTGATCGAATTTGGCGTCGCCGCATGCGTGCAAAGCGACGAATGCCGCTGTTCGTTCAACGGTCGATGCATCGGGATTTTCCGCAACTTCGAGCAAGTCTTCTGGCATCACGGCCGGCGAGCGAGGATCGAAATGGGCGCCGCTTCCCATAGCCAGCAACGTACGCGCCCAAGCGCTGTGCGTTTTTCCTGATCGCAGCAATGCTTGCTGAACCGGCGGAGATTTCTTGCGTTTCGCAGTTTCGCAGTATTCGCGTAAAAGCAAAATCAGGGTATCTCGTGCTGCCCAGCGTTCCTTGAAAATACTCGTGGAAAAATCCACTGCGTGGCCAGTGACAAGCGCGATGTTGATTCCCGGGTGATGAAAATAAAATCCGTCGGACATTTCGATGTAGTCGATATCGCGGAAACGAATGAATTGGCTTCCGAAGAGCCAAATGAGCAGGATGCCGTCTTGTCCAATGAGCATTTTGCGCGGGATCATAACCACGGCGATCATGGCCAACGTTATGGCTGCGGCAATCAATGCGCCCACCGGACCGTCTTTGATCAGCGGAGGTGCAATGACGACGAGGAGAACCGCCAAACCCACGGCTCCCCAAGGCAATAGCGGCGAAGGCAACGAAAACAGCGGCTGTTCTTCCGGCGAGCGACCTAACTCCTCGAGCAATGTGGCTTTTTTCTGCGCGGAAGGGGTCGTGGGCGTCGTCTTGGTCGAACTCGTGGGCTTCGCTTTTCGCGGCATTGGAATGCTCTGAGGGCAATACCTGCTAATCGTGGGCGAGAATCTCTAGGGCTTCGTCAACGGACATGATGTCCATACGGGCCGACCAATGTTTTTGCGGAATCGTTGCCGCGAACCTCGATGCCTGGGCATGCCCATTCGGCAACCGAATTCCTCCTCGAGCAAATAGCGCCAGCGCTTGCAGACCGACGCTCGGGGTTTTGCAGCGCATGATCGCTTCGAGTATTCGCGATTGTTGCGTATCGGAAATACGACCGCCTTGGGCTACGAAAAGCGCTGCGCCCAAGATAGCGCCGACGCGGTCGGTGACTTGCGGCGACGAACGATACGCCTTTTCGCCCAATTCTCGCGCCAATTCGGGCCGGTTCGAACGCATCGCGACGGCAGCTTCGCAAAGACAAACCAAGGCCTCGACATCGGCCGCGCCAATCCAAGAAACCGCCTCGACGAGCTCCATATCGACGGGGCCGGTGTCGAGGGTTCCGCTGCGATATGCAATGGTCCGCAACAACCATTCGGCTCGGGCTTCTCCCACGGCGTGTCGGCAATGCTGCGCGAGGGCAAGGGCGTCATTGGCCGCGCGTTTGGCGTCTTCGAATCGGAATGCTTCGAGCAACGAATTGCCTTCGAAGAAACGAGTCCATAATTTTGCGACGGGCCATTCTTCTCCGTGGAATGCGGTCGCATGGCATTCGGCTGCTTCCTCGAAACGACCTTGACGATAACGCAATCGACCGACCCAATTGGCAACGCGGGCGCGGTCGGCACGATCATATGAATTCTCAGCCCAGGTCACGATTTCGTTGAGCACTTGCTCTTCCACTTCGACGGCTGCGCGACGTGCTGCAATGATTCGGACACCTTGTCGACGTCGTTCGAGGCCCGGATCATCGAACGGTAAAACGGCATTGGCTTCCACGAGCGCTCGTTCGGACGAGGATGTTGCGGCCAGACCGGCGCGCACGAGCCGCCGCAGATGCTCGAGTTTGTCACCTTGCATGCTCGGACGACTCAATTCGTAAAGCAATCGATCGAGCGCCATTTCTGTGTTTTCGGCCAACGCAATCTCGGCCCACGTTGCAAAAAGGTTGTACCGATCGTCTTCACGAATTTCGCGCGCAGCTCGTAATGCCCGCACGCCTTCGCCCAGGAGCAGGGTAGCGCGCGTGAGGTGTCCTTGAATGGCGTATTGGCGTGCGCCGGCATTGACTTCGCGCAAGATTTCCGAAATGCCGCGTCGGTCGAGTTGTTCGATACTGCGAAGTAGGTGCAGGAGACGCCCCGGGGCACCTTTGGGCAATTCTGCTGCCAAGTCGCGATGTGCTCGGCGCTGTGTTTCCGGAGCCCACAATTCATTGATATCGGGCCAAATGATCGGCTCGTAATATCCGTCGGGCAATTCGCGCAATACGCCGCGACGAACCAGCGATTGAACATCCGTGCGTAATGTATCCAGATCCGCATCCATCGCATGCGCAATCAAATCGATCGTGGCATGAGGAACGGCCAAGGCAAACCAAGCCAGGGTATTCCATTCTTGCGTCGACAAGCGGATCGATTCGAGTCCTACGTCGCCGGTCGCAGCCACGATGAGGCCCGCCTGGAGTTCTTCCAACGTATCGCGCGCAATGGCAATTCGTCGACCGTCCCATCGTCCGACGCCAGACCGAACCCAAGCGTCGAGTTCTCGGTTGACTTGAACCGGGTCGCCGCCGGTACGTGCATAAAGAACCCGTGCGGCATCTTCAGGCAAATGTAGCAAGCGATTGGGACCCGAGAAAAAATCACGCAATTGAACTTCGTCGAAAGGTCGACTCGTGGAATCGGGAAATCGCCCAAAGAAGGAAGGAATGCTCGTGTGCCGATTCGACGGGACTATTTTTTCACGCAATCGATAGGCAAGCTCGGACGCCGAACGTGGCCGATCGGCCGCGCGTGTAGCCAGCAATTGATCCAGCAATTCAGCCGCTTCGGGCGGCACATCCGGAGCTACTTCGCGAATGCTCGGGACTCCAACCGTACTACGATTGATGATGAACGCGCACATGTCACCATCTTTGCGCGCATGCGGAATTTGCCCCGTCAATGCGTAATACACCATGATACCCAGCGAATACAAATCCGTACGCGCCGTTGCTCGTTGTTCGCCCAATTGTTCAGGCGCGAGATAATGAAACGTGCCGACGATTTTGCCCGTATCCGTCAGTCTGTCGACGGCCGGGCCATGCGAAGCCGACAAACCAAAATCCAACACGACAGGGCGCTTGTCCGGACGAACGATGACATTGTCCGGCTTGAGATCCCGGTGCACGATGCCTGCGGCATGAATACGACTCAATGTATCCAGCAAAAACATCAGAATGGGCTCGAGGTCCGCATAAGAACATGGCAATGGTATGCCCGGGAACGCAGCTCCTTTGACGAATTCCGTAACCAAAAAAGGTCGACCTTCGTCCAGCCCTTCGTCGACGAGGCGCACGACGCCCGGCAATCGCAAAAGACGCAACATGGCAATTTCGCGTCGCAATCGAGCTACGTTCGTCGGAGAATCCGAACGTAGGATCTTGACCGCCACGCGTTCGTTGGTCATTCGATCATCGGCATTCCAAACTTCGCCCTGGCCGCCAACACCCAGCAGTGTGCGCAAAAAATATCGATTGGCAATGGTTCGCCCGGATTGCTCATCGAAACGCGGCGTTCGTGGAACATCGTCGATACGAGCAACCTCGCGTAAAAAAGCATCCATGGACTCGTCACTCGAGTCCTCAGCGCTCAGATCGTCGAAGCTCAGATCATCGTCGATATCGTTCGTCGATGTGATGGGTTCATGCGGCGTCATTGGTTCACTCGAAGTGCCCATATTTATTCGCCTTCGCCCAAGAGTCCTTCACGACGCGCCATTTCCCGCAGGCGATCCTTGATGAGCTGAAAACGTTTCCGAAGACGCGCGGCTTCTCGTTTACGGGCTTCGGCCGTCATTGGCGTTTCGTCGTCGGCTCGAAGAACATCGACGAGCGCATCCCAAGGAAGCTCGCGATCGACCCGCAACATCAACAATTCTTGATCTTCTTGCGGCAAGGATGCGCGAAGCTCGATCAGCCGCGAGCGTGTTTCCGTACGCAAAAAAACGGCTGTTCGCGTGCGGACGACATCGACGATTTTGGACAGGGCCGAACTTTCGAGCGCATGAACTCGCTTCATTTTTCGGGCCGAGTCGCGTCGATAACGGTAAGACAAACGTCGCGCGATTGCATACGCGAAGGTGCGGAACGTGGAGTTCCCCGCAAAACTGGGCAACGCTTGCCAAAATGCTTCGGCAAATAAGGCGAACACATCGTCGGCGTCGGCATCATTTCGATGCACCGCGACGAGGAATGAATAGATCTCTGGACCGTACGCTTCGATCACGAGCGTCGCGACACCATCACGATCCCCTTCGGACAAACGCGTTCGCAGCGTCTTTTCCAGCTCCTCCCGCTTGCGCTCGAGTTCGTTGCGACTTTCGCCCATACACCCATCCCGCCCGCGAAGGAACGTCTCCCTGGTTCGAGTTCACCTTCAAGCTACACGAGGAATTTCATATTGCCAAAGGGGTTCTTTGGGACCACTCGATATCAGGCAATTTTCTCGCGAATTTCCGCTTCGAGGGTGCGTTTTTCTCCGCCGACGTTAGAAGACTTTACTCTGGTTCGGCGCCGTGTAATCCAGGATCCCGCGGACCATCAACAGGAAGTTTGCCGTCACGCGCACAACGCAAACCGCTCATGACCATCCGATATCGCGGTGGATGATGGACGCGATTGGTCGAACGTAATCCGAGGGCATGGTAATTGAAACCGCCGCCACGCAAGACATTTTCGCATTCGGTGGGAATAGGGTTCGTTCCCGTAAAACCTTGTCGCCGATGTCTTCGTAAGTCATCGTAAGCTTCAAGGGCGACGGCACAATGAACGGACGTGCCCGTGGCTGCTTCGGGACGTTTGTACGCATAAGGATCGTAAACGTCTTCCATCCATTCCCAGACATTTCCAGCCAGGTCATGATGACCATAGGGGCCATCGCCGGAAAGATGCGTACCGACGTCGGCGGTGATAGATTGTCCAAAAACGGCGCGCGTGGGTCCTGGTGGTGTATTGCCCCAAGGATAGAGTCGACCGTCGGTACCCCGCGAAGCTTTTTCGAATTCGGCTTCCGTGGGCAATCGTTTGCCCACGAACGCACAATACGCGCGGGCGCTAAACCAAGATACGCTGCTCACCGGTTGTTTCGGTCCGCGAAAACGTTTGTCGGGTCCAAGACCATTACGATCGGCGTTCGATGGTTCCGGCGGAGGGCATTCGTTTGCCGTGACGCACTTGGCCCAATCGTCGTTGGTAACCTCGTATTCGTCCAGGTAAAACGCGGGAAGCGTAACGGTGTGTGCCGGCCATTCATCTGCTTCGCCACCACTATCGGCGCCCATTGTAAAAGGTCCAGCAGGAACGAGAATCATTCCGTCGAGACGAACGGGCAGGGCTTGTGCGGGCGTAGGCGGTGGGTTTGGCGGGGCTATTGCAGAAGTTATGGAAATGGCTGAATCCGCCGAATGCGGTGGTAGCTTTTGCGGCTCGATGGGCGGCGTTGACGTCGTTCCGCTGCTACATGACGTCAACGATGCGGCAAGAAGCCAGCCGATGGTGATTCGAGCGGAAAAAGTCATTTCTCCGAAATGTAGGTTTTTTTCAACGCGTCGGCCAAAACGGAATGCGAAAGCGTGATGTTGTGTCTGCCGGTCGTGTCTTCACGATGCATGGGATTGCGACGAATCGCGAAAAGCGTAATGTCGTCGTATTGCGACGCCGTTCCAATGTGACGTTTGACGGCTGATTCGATATTGCCAAGCATGGCCGTTACCGATGACGAGCCCCGGCGCACGATGTCGAGAAATGGTTCTTCGCCGAATTGACGCTCGCGCGGATCGAGCGCGTCGGTGACTCCGTCCGTAAACGCGATGAACGTATCTCCAGGCAATAAGACCACGCTTCCGAATTCAAAATCGAGATTCGGAATGGCACCAAGGGCGGGCCCGGTACATTCGAGACGCATTTCTGCGCCGCTTGGCGCAACGATGATCGGCGCATCCTGCCCACAATTGATGTAGCGCATTCGCCCGGTTTCCGGATGCACAATCCCGAAAAACAGGGTGGTGAACATACCCGAATGACCGTGATTGGTTGCGAGATAATCGTTGGTCTGGGGAATGCACTTCAAGAGTTCGTCTGCATTTTGCGCGTGCAGCGCGTAATTACGCAAAAGTCCGCGCACGAGCGACATGAAGAGGGCGGCTCCCACGCCTTTGTCGCAAACGTCGGCCAAAGCGAATGCGAATTCACCGGATGGTAGTGAATACACGTCGTAAAAGTCGCCCGACAAATGACGTGCAGGCATGAAGCGACATGCGATTTGCCATCCAGATACCGACGGCAAGTTGCGGGGCAAAAATTCGGATTGCAGAACGCGGCCCATCTGCATTTCGCGTTCAATGGCAGCCAAACCTCGTTCGGCCTTTTCGCGCGAAATTTCCAGTTCCCGATGCACGCCTTCCAACGCTTGAACTCGTTGCTTGAGTGCTTCGTCGGTTTGGCCATAAAGCTGCGCATTGTGAATGGCAATGGCGGCTTGACTGGCAAAAGCTTCGAGCAATTCCAATTTTTGCGGCGTGAATTGTCCCGCGAAGGCACGATTGTCGACGTAAAGCACGCCCATTGTTTTGCCGCGAATCACAAGTGGCGCCGCCATGATGCTCGTCAGCCGAAACATGATGACGCTTCGTTTCCGCGAAAAACGATCGTCCGTTTGCGCGTTGCTCGTCAATACGCCTCGACCCGACTTCAATACTTCCGCAACGACAGTGCTCGAATAAGCCAACTCCATGCTTTGAATGCTATCGCGATCGCGATTTCGAGCGACGCGGACGGTTTGTCGCATCGATTCATCGAGCAAAATGATGTAACCGCGCTCGGCTTTGGTCAATTCGATGACCGAATCGAGGATGGTGTCGAGCACCGTTTGCAAATCGAGCATCGAACAAACGGCCTTGCCCACCTCGAACAACGCCTTTTGCGCTTCTTGGCTCATTGCGCTCTGCTGCTGCGATTCGTGCTCAGCCGCTTTGCGAAATCCAGTCAGGGCTTCCGACAAGTCATCGAGGTCGGCGGCTACTTTTTCGGAGCCGTCCGAGGGTTGATTGCGGAGTTGGAGGGCGACGCCCGCAAGCTTGACTTGCAAGAGCGCGACTTGGCGCATGATTCGTTCAGTTTCGAATCGTTGTTCATCAGGTGCGCGACGTGGCGTGAACGTCATGGTTCATCCTCGAAAGAACATCGCATCATAAACGTCAAAACGCGACTTGACTAGCATGGCCTTCGCATCCCAGTTTCTTGGCTCGTTTGCCCACTTCTTTTGCGGTTTGTGACTCTTTGGACTTGCCCCAACGGGACAGCACGTACCCATACGCTTGACAGGCGCCGGGTTTGTCGCCGGTCGCTTCCTTCGCAATCCCGAGGACAGCGCGATTTTGCGTTTGCCATAGAGAAAAATCATCATACGTACAAATTTGTACTGAATTTTCGAGCAGTGAAATGGCTTCGCGATATTTCCCTGCCAACGCCAAGACTCGGCCTTGAAACACCGTCCAAGGTACGGAATGTTCTCCTTCGCCCTTCTGAATCGAGGCCGAAATGGGTGGCATTGCTTCGACAGCTTCTCGACCCGTTTCTGGTGAATCTGCAATGACGCCGTAAGCAGCAAGCCATACACGCGCACGCTCGAAATCCGTTGTTCGAGGTTGCGCATCGAGCCATTCCGTTCGCAATCGTTGGTATTCCGCGGGCGTTATTTGGCCAGCTCGCAGGCGGTATGCGTGCATCAAGACCGTCGTATCGATATGAAGTCGCGAAGTCGATTTGCCACGTAATGCGCGTACGCTAAAGAATTCCTCTGCGACGTGAGCTGCTTCTCGCTTTTTGCCCATTTCGGTGTAGAGCGCTGCTCGTATCCAATAATGCCCGAGCTCTCGATCCAAGTTTGGAAACCGGAGCGACTTCCTCATGTAATTGGCGAGTTCAATGGCAGAAGAAAACTCGCCATAGTTTACCGCCAAAAACATTTTGATCTCGTGGGCGCCAAATGGAAACCCGAGCTCTTTTGCACGCTGTTCAGCTTCCGCATACGCATTGCGAACGACGACTTCTTGTTCATTGTTCGTATAGAGAGCTTGTGCAAACAATGCCGCCGCGTGTTGAGCAACCGGTTCCTTGGTACGCAATTGCCGAGCCAATTCGACGACGCGTCCGCAATGCCCAGCAATGGATTCCAGGTCGATTTTGTCGAGCACACAATCGACTCCATTTTCCGATATCTTGATGCACTCGTCCAGCGTTTTCGAGGCATCTTCGTGGCGACCCAAGAGCAGCAACGCATTCGACTTCATTTGCCAGCAGTCTGCGTATTTCGGATCCAATTCAACACATCGATCGAATTCTTCCACGGCGCGATTTAATGAAGCAGGTTCGGCCGATGAATAAAAAATGTTGCGGCCAAGCCAAAATACGAGCTCGGCGTCCTGGGGATAACGTGCCGAAAGTGCCTCCATACGCCGAATCGCCTCGCCCAAATCCGGAGGTTCGCGAAGAATCACCGGCTCGTGCGCTTGAAGGAAACCTTGATCGCGATCGGACAAAGTTCCCCTCAATCCCATTGCTTTGCGATAAGCTTCGCGGGACGTGGTGACGTCGAACGGGAATTGAATGATCGCATAACGCAAATGCGCGGCCGCCATCCCCGGATCCGCCATGCGCGCATGATGAAATGCCACCGCAGCAGCCGCCCAGCGCGCATCGCGAATGTTCTGCATTCCTTGCCGATATTCTGCAATCGCCGTTGCATTGCTAGATGCCGGCAGGGGCAAGTCCGTAACGGCCGTTGTGGATGGTTGGGGGTTTGCCGAAGGCAAGACCACGGGGGAAATGGTCGGAACTTCCGGTTGCCGATATCTCAATGTTATGATCACGGCCAACATCAGCACCGCCAGGACAGGTGCCACGATCCACCGCGCGCGTGATGCTCGCACGACCGGCGTATTCGATGCGCCTGTTTGGCTCGGTGAAACCTCAGTGGCAGGCGGCGTGTTCGTCGAGATTTTCAGAACACCCGGACCCGTGATCAACGCCTCGCAATGCATCACGATTTCTTGCATCGACGACCAACGTTGCTCCGGTTCCTTTTCCAAGGCGCGCATAATGGCGGCCTGGATTCCCGTGGGAACATTCTCCAGCGGTTCAGGCGTCTCGCCCAAAATCGCCGCCATGAGCCGAACAGCGCCAGCTTCCGCTTGAAACGGGTGTTTGCCGCTCAAAAATTCATACGCGACAACGCCCCACGCAAATTGATCCGAACGCGCATCCACTGCTTCCCCGCGTAGCTGCTCGGGCGACATGTATGCCGGGGTTCCCACCAATGCCCCGTCGGCAGTCATTCCCAAGAGCGCAGCGTCCACCGCTGGTCCACGGGCATCGAGCGTTTGAGCCGTTTGGTCCACGTGACGGGACGTTTTTCGCGCAATACCAAAGTCGAGAATTTTTACTGCACCATCTTGGCGCACCAAAATGTTTTCGGGCTTGATATCTCGATGGACAAACCCTGCTTCATGCGCCGCCCCAAGTGCTTTGGCGACGTCGAGCAAAATACGTAGCTGTGTGGTTTGTGGTGAGTCCCGCCCAATGAGGTCCCGCAAAGGTTGACCTCCAACGAGTTCCATTGCGATAAACGGCACGCCATCTTGCTCACCGATG
>JBGAOI010000199.1:0-10575 GCA_044221885.1 Polyangium sp. (in: bacteria) | reverse complement strand
GTGTTCGTCGATCAAACCTTTGGGGCTGACAAGGTGGCCGTAGAGTTCCGACAGCAGTGCAACATGCGTTTCGAGAAGCAATTTGCGATAGTCCGGAATGCAGCAAACGTCCCACAAAAGGCTCACGGATTCTTTGCCAGTGGCGCGTTGACGGACCCACGGATCGCGCGCCAATCGTTCGAGTGCCAACGAATCTTCGGCGCTGGTTTGCAGGTGCAATGCGCGATGACTTGGCGTGCGCTTGAGGGACTGGATCAAGTCGTCGACGGACGTCATGGCGAGATCGCTGCTGCGCCACACGAGTTTTCCCACGGATGAAAATCGATGCGTTTCCACCGCATTCGCGAGACCTTGCGGGATGTTCAGGGGTACGAGTGCTCCGAACGAACCGTCCGTCGTGTAGCGTCCAGCGCGACCTGCGATCTGACCGATTTCGGAAGGATCGAGTTCACGCGCTTCGCGACCATCGAATTTGCGCAACGCTGCAAACGCGACGTGTTTGACGTCCAGGTTGAGGCCCATGCCAATCGCATCCGTGGCGACGAGATAATCGACTTCTCCGGCCTGAAACATGGCCACTTGTGCATTGCGGGTTCGTGGGGACAAAGCCCCGAGCACCACTGCTGCGCCACCTCGTTGCGCGCGTAAACGTTCGGCAACTTCGTAGACGTCTTGCATCGAAAAGGCGACGACAGCACTGCGCACGGGCAAGTGCGTGAGTTTGTCCGAGCCGGTGAATCTGAGTCGACTGAGGCGCGGGTGTTCAGCGATCTTCGTTGCGGGCAAGAGCCCGGAGACCATCGGTTTCATGGATGCGGCGCCGAGAAACCACGTTTCTTTCTTCCCGCGCATTTCGAGCAATCGTTCGGTGAACACGTGGCCACGTTGGGGATGTGCGGCGAGCTGAATCTCATCAACGGCGACGAAGTCGACGTCGCGTTGCTTGGGCATCGCTTCGGTGGTGCAGATCCAATAATCCGGTCGTCGTGGAACGCGTTTTTCTTCGCCCGTGACGAGCGCCACGCGGGCTTCGCCGATACGCGCCGTCACCTTGTCGTAGACCTCGCGCGCCAGAAGACGCAGCGGCAGGCCCATCATCCCGGACTCGTGTTCGAGCATTCGCTCGATTGCGCGGTGTGTCTTGCCGGTGTTCGTCGGACCGAGCACCGCGGTGACCATTGCGCCGACCATTTTCCGCGGGCAAGACTAGCGCGGACTTTGGCGGATGCACGAGTGAACCCGAGGTCGATGAATTTTCGTGATTTCGTGGCGTAGGTGTTGGCGGTCGGGCAGGGGATGGACGTCCGCAGCAGGAGATGAATTCGGGACAAACGCGGATAACTAGATCACGACGAAGGGATCGCGATCTTCAGTGCTCAGCGATAATTCCACATTCGGCAATGCTGCTGCCAGACGGTCACGAATACGTGCCAATGCGGCGCGTTCGCTATTCGAATGTAATGCGCACACGACGGTCATGCCGGATTTGGCAGCGCGTAATGCATCGTGATGCCGCATTTCTCCGGTCAAATAGAGGTCTGCTTTTTGCGCCAAAGCATCTTCGACCATGTTTCCCGCCGCGCCGGCGCTTGCAGCAACTTTTTGCGCATTCCCGTCACAAGGCCCGGAAACCAGCAATGCTGAAATGCCCAAGCCTTTTTTGATTCGTTCAAAAAGTTCGGTGCGGGGTGTCGGTTGGTCCAGCATTCCAATGCGCCCGAGGCCCAGTTTTTCGCCCTCCGGTGCCGGGCCAAACTTGGCGCCTGGGGCGCGCATCGGTTGACGGGCGGAAAGTCCCAAAACATCGGCCAGAAAATCGTTTGTCCCGCCTTCGGCTACATCGAGCGCCGTGTGGTGTGAAAAAATCGCAATGCCATCTCGAGCTGCTTCGTAAATACCACTACCAGCGACAAACCGTTTCATACCTTCGAAGATGGCTGGGTGATAAGCAACGACGAGGTCGATTTTTTTCGTGCGGGTTTCTGCGGCAACGGCTGGCGTGTAATCAATACACAAAAGAATTCGTTCGACATTGGCGGCCGGATCTCCCACCAACAATCCAACATTGTCCCAACCTTCGGCAAGCTTGAGTGGCGCAATGGAATCGAGTACGACGAGGATGTCTGACAGGCGCATGAAGCGACGGTATCACGATACGGCGGTCTTGTATACAGATCAAAATCGCGTCCGAGGTACGTCGGGTGGTGAAGTCGCGAAGGTTTTGAGGGCTTGGCGCACGGACGCAAATGTTTTCCAATGACTGAGGTCGACCCCGAGGCTCGTCGTCAACGCTGCCGTTGTACCCGATATCCCGCTGAATACGCATTCACTTCCGAGCAATCGCACCGCACTGTGCAAACGCCCAATGTGTTCAACCGAAGCCGCATCGATCGTCGCCACGCCCGTTAAATCCAGAATGACGGTCCGCACGTTGCGTGAACTTATCACTCCAAGCAATTTTTCTGCGATTTGCTGCGCCCGATGCTCGCTTACCCGACCAATGATTGGCAACACAACGACGCCATTCCACACTTCGACCAGAGGCGACGATAACTTTTCCAGTTCTTTTCGTTGTTCTTCAGCAACGATGTATTGCTGTTCGAGCGACCATTTGCCATATAAATTGGCGTACATGAATCCAGCGATCGATGCCGCATATTGCAGAATGCGAATGTGCTCGGTGCTGAAGGAGTTCGGTTTTGCGGCTGCCAGCGCGATTGCTCCTGCGGATTTTCCGTCAGCAACGATGGGCAACCACAAACGAGAGCGCACGGGAATGCGGCGTTTGGTCGTTTGCGTGCGATTATCCAATTCGGTGTCCGGGACATGCAGCATTTGTTGGTTGCGAATGACCCAGCCGGGATGGCGATCCCAAGCTGTTCGGATAGCTTCTTTGCGTTCTTCATCCGAAAGCCCTTTCGCCCGATGCATCTGCAATTCGCCCGTACCGAAGTCCAGCGCAAAAAAAGCCATGTATTCGACAATAATCGTGTCTTCGACAATTTGTTGTATCGCTGCGGCAAGCGTATCCAACGACCGGACGCTCGATAATAGTTCCGTGATGCCAGCGAGGCGGTCGAGAAGCGATTGTTCGTTATCTGTCGTCATGTGTGACCCTGGTGATTTCGCCGGCACATGCCTCGCTCCGTCGTAAAGCCACCTATTTGACATGGTTTGGCACCGACCGTAAAGACGAAAGTTGGTCCAGGACCGCGTTCCCATGGATCGCGCAACATCGCGCACGAATGATTGACGCAAGCACCGAGCGCCGCTATCTTCGTGCGCATTGCGGATGAGCGTGATTGAATACACTCCGAAGTTCGATGAGGCGTTGCGTCGAGCCATTGCGGCTGTCCGCGCCGGTGATGTCGTGTCGGATCGCCTGTTCGATCAGCTTTTTCCCGAACCGGTGCGTCGAGTTTCGTCGCGCTTTTGGACGCCAATCAACGTGGCGCGCAAAGCGGCAAAAATTCTGGCGACCGAAGGAGGACCGATTCTCGACGTGGGCGCTGGCGTGGGCAAGTTTTGCATCATTGGCGCACTCACCACCAATGCTGAATTTCACGGTTTGGAACATCGTCCCGAGCTTGTGGCTATTGCCAATGGCGTCATTTCGGCGCTTGGTTTGGCGGAGCGGGCAAACGTTTTTCTTGGAACGCTCGATGACGTGGTTTGGAATCGTTATCGTGCGTTTTACTTCTGCAATCCGTTCGAGGAAAACATTTTTCCCGAACATCGTCGTTACGACGATCACGTTTTACTGAGTAAAACGCGATTTCAAGAGGACACGGCCCGCGTTGAGCGGGAACTCGATTTGGCTCCTGTAGGCACGAGAATCGTCACGTTTCACGGTCTGGGGGCGCGTGTGCCCGCGACATACCGCCAATGCGTGGAAGAAACGCGAGGCAATCCGCTGCTTCATGCCTGGATCAAAGTGCAGGATGGAAGTGCGGAAGGAAAAGGCACGTTCGATGGTTGGATCGAAGAGCGTTCGCGGATAGAGTGAAAAGCATGGAGACATCGGAACAAAAGCCGCTGGTGGCGGAGGGGCTCGTCAAGCATTTTGGCGATAAAGTTGCGGTATCGAGGCTCGACCTGGATGTGGGGGCAGGCGAGGTCGTGGGGCTTTTGGGGCCGAATGGGGCAGGAAAAACCACGGCTCTTCGCATGCTTGCGGGAATCCTCAAGCCAACCGAGGGGCGCGTTCTCGTTGGCGGCGTCGATCTGGCCGACAAACCGCTCGAGGGGAAAGCGCAGATTGGTTTTCTTTCCGGGGATACGCAGCTGTATCAACGTTTGTCTCCACGGGAAACGCTCACGTATTTCGGTCGTTTGTATGGTTTGTCTGAAAATCAACTCTCGGCGCGTATCGAATCGCTCGTGCAGGACCTCGAAATGAAAAATTTTGCCGATCAACCTTGCGGTACTTTGTCAGCGGGACAAAAGCAGCGAGCGAACATTGCGCGGGCATTTTTGCATGAGCCAGCCGTACTCATTTTGGATGAACCCACCAACGCCTTGGATATTCTTTCCGGTCGATTCATTGTGGAATCCATTCGTAAACAGCGTGCTGCGGGAAGGGCTATTTTATTTTCCACACACATCATGAGCGAAGCCGAATACTTATGCGATCGGATTGCTTTCATTCATGAAGGACGCGTCGTCGACGTGGGTGATGTTGCCACACTTCGTGAACGGGCTGGGGGCGCGAAAAACCTGACGGATGCATTCTTGTATCACGTGGAAAATGGGAATACGGCGGCTTCGGGAGGTGCATCATGAGGTTGTCCTTTGCTCTGGTCGTATTTCGCAAAGAAATGCTCGAAACGCTCCGCGACAAACGGACGTTGATCAGCCTCGTTTTTTTGCCCATGCTCCTGTACCCGCTTTTTGCGCTGCTCATGACGCGCATGGCCGATTCCGACATGCAGCAGCTCGAATCGCGGCCGTCACGTGTAGCCGTATGGGGGACGCTCACGCCCGAGATCGAAGGTATTCTCACGGAGGAGAAGAAAATCGAATTGGTGCCTTGGTTTGGAGTGCCAACGGATCTACGTTCCGCGCTCGAAAAAGGCGAAGTTGCGCCGCCCGAACCTCCGCCGCCATCGGATCCTGCGCCATCGTCCAAACGCAAAGGAATTGCGGCGGCAGCCAAAAAGGAGCGTCCGGACGAACGCGTGATCGTTGCTGTGGAAAAAATCGTTCACAATCGGGACATTGATGCGGTGGTCGTTCCTTACCAGGGGTTTGTTGAAGCCGTTGAGTTGGGCAAACTGGGGCATATTGGGATTTATTACGATTCTGTATGGCTCGATTCGGATTTTGCGGAATCGAGGTTGACCCATGCGCTGGACAAAGCTCGGGAAAAACTGCTCGTAACGCGAGAAAAAACACGACAATTGCCGGATGGTTTTACGGCGGGTTTTGCGGCGGCATCGAGAAACGTTGCGCCGGACGAACGGCGCGTCGGCAAGTTCCTCGGGGCGCTCATGCCGATGATGCTCATCATGATGTCGCTATTGGGCGGCTTTTTGCGGGCTGCGGATATGACTGCGGGTGAAAAAGAACGCGGAACGATGCAAACGTTGCTTTGCGCGCCGCTTCTGCCCATTGAGATCATCACCGGAAAGTTCCTCACGGTGTTTGTCGTGTCTTTGTTGACGGCATTGGTGAACGTCGTGAGCATGGGCCTCACGATTCACCGGATCCTGCCGAATGAAATGGAAGTTCCGCTGGGCGTTCATGTCCTGACGTTTACATTGCTCGTGCCCGTGACGTTCTTGTTTTCGGCACTATTCTTGGCCGTGGCGTCGTTTGCTCGCGACTTCAAAGACGCGCAGAATCTGCTCACACCGTTGTATTTGCCGGTCATGCTCTTGTCGATGTTGACCTCGCTTCCGGGTATGGAGCTAACGGCTGCGGCGTCATTTGTGCCGTTGCTCAATGTGGCGTTGCTCATCAAAGCGATTTACATGGGCGATGTGCCCGCGGACCTTGTGTTGTTCACGCTTGGTTCGTCGACGTTGTATGCCGCGATGGCGCTCATGTTTGCGGCGCGCGTATTCGAGCGTGAAGATTTGCTCGTTGGCAGTGGGCGTGCGTCTTTTCGGCAATTGTTTACGTGGAAGCGGCAAAAAGGCGGTACACCGTCGCTCGACGTGGCGCTGTTTGGATTTGCCGTGATTCTCGTCGTGGTGTTTTACGCGAGCATCATTTTCGAGAAAATGTCGAACAAGACGGCGCAGCTCTTGGGTACCCAATACGGCTTGATGCTCTTGCCCCCGCTCTTGATTTTAGGTTTGTCGGGAGCGTCCATTCGCGAATCGTTGGCTTTGCGATTGCCGAAATGGCGGTCGGTGGCGGGCGCTGTTCTCGTCGGGATTTCGGCGGGCGTGGTCGTGAGTGCATTGGCACTGCGCTTGGTACCTGTGCCCAAAGAATTTTCCGAAAACCTGGGTCAAGCTCTCATGCTCGATGGTCAGCCCTTGTGGCTGCTGCTTTTTGCTGTCGCTCTGACGCCCGCGATTTGTGAAGAATCGCTCTTTCGAGGGTTCTTGTTTTCTGGTCTTTCGAAGGCCGGGCCTTGGATTGCACTCGTTGCGTCGTCGCTGCTTTTTGGTTTGGCACATGGATCCATTTATCGCTTGATACCAACGGCGACGCTTGGATTTCTGATTGGAATCGTGCGTTGGAGATCCAATTCGCTGATTCCCGGTGTCCTCATACATTTCCTGAACAATGGAATTGCGTTGACGCTTCTTTATTACCGTCCGCCGCAAGTTGACGCGTATGTACAGGGCGAGCAAATTCCGCTTTGGCTTGGCGGTGTGGCGGCCATTGTTCTCGCCTTGGGTTTGATTCTCGTGTGGGAGTCGCCAAAACAAGAAGATTCTAAGGTTGCTTTTTCCGGCTCCAATCGATAGTGTCGTACGTGGGCTTTCTTGGGGCCGGAGGAGAAATCATGCGTACGTGGCAATGGCTTGGTGGTGTTGTGTTGTCTTCAATGACAGCCGCATTCGTGGGATGCGGTGGGGATGATACCATTACAGTGGGCCCGACGGGCGGACCCGGAGGTATGGGAGGAAAAGGTGGTGAAGCTGGTTCCGCAGGGGCGGGGGCAATGGGCGGTTCCGCGGGCACGGGTGGGATGGCTCAGGGCGGAGCTGGTGGGAATGGTCAAGGCGGTGGACTCGTTGGGGAATGTGCGACGGCTGCTGATTGCGACAAGGCATTCGGCGCGGCGCCTTGTGGTGTGTGGGCCTGCAATGCAAACAATGGGGCATGCGAAGCGCAGAGTCCGGGTTGCGTCGATACGGACCAGGATGGATATGGGTTTGGCATGGCGTGCGCATGCGCGGGGCTCGATTGCGACGACAACGACGACAAAGTTGCTGACAATGCGATTTTGACCTGTTATTCGGGGCCGGCGAATACTGCGGGTGTGGGAGCGTGTCAGGCGGGCACGCGAACGTGTACTGCAGGCGTTGCTGGGCCATGCGTGGGTGAAGTGGTTCCCAGCGGCGAAGCGTGTAACCTCGAAGATGACGATTGCGATGGCCAAGTGGACGAAAACCTGGGCAATTTCAATTGTGGACTTGGCGCCTGTGCGACGAGCGTGAATGCTTGTCAGAATGGAACGGTGGGCCTTTGCGTTCCGCCGGCGGGTGCGGCGCAAGATGGCCCCACGTGTAATGGCGTGGATGACGATTGCGATGGAGCCATCGACGAAGATTGCAAATCGTGCATTCCGGTGACGACCGCAGGGAATGATATGTCGGCCGACGGCACATTTGCCAATCCATTTGCGACGATCCAAGCGGCCATCAATTGGGCCGCGACGCATAATGGTCCCAAAACGGTTTGTGTCGCTGCAGGTACGATGTGCGGGTCAACGGCTACCTATACATCCGCCGCGAATACGACGATTACGATGGCCAATGGCGTGAGCGTTCTCGGCAATTATGAATCTTCCGCTTGGGGACGCTGCACCAATTCAACGACGACGATTCGTCCGCGAACAGACGCGGGCGTGACATTTCCGTCGACAGTGCAAACGACGACCGTTCTCGATGGTTTCGCCATTGAGCGTTTTCAAGCGACGACGACGGCAGGCATAACGGTGGATGGTGCCAAAAATGCCATCGTGTCGAACGTCGCGATTCAGAATGCGGTGACTGTTGCCAATTCCTACGGCATCAACGTCATCAATGGCGGTGATGTGACCCTTTCGAAGAGTCGCATTGACGCTGGAACAGGAGCCGCCGAATCGATTGGTGTTCGGTCCGTTTCGAGCCGCGTGACCATTCAAGACAATTGTCTGAGTCCCGATGCGCAAGGCCGCTGCGATGACTTCTGTGCCAACAATCCATCCATTCGTGGACGAACGATGTCGGGCACGGGCATTACGTATGCGGTGCTTTTGCAGGATTCGCCGAATTCGTTGATTCAATCGAGCGCCATGTGTGCCAACGACGCGGATCAAGGTGCGGCGATTCGAATTGCCGGAGACGGTAAAAACATCACGATTCGTGGAAATCTGATCAACGCGTTTGGCGGGGCCATCGATTCTCACGGCATCTGGATGGAGGATTGTGGCGGCGCGGCTCCGTGGATTGTCAACAATCACCTCATTGCGTCCGCAGGCGATTCGCAAATGACGCGAACGGATGGCGTGCGTGCCATTGGCGATTGTCATCCCGTGGTCGATTCCAACGTGCGTATTGCTGGAGGTGGCGAAGGTCAAGCGTCCAATCCCAACGGCGTGCATTGCGCGGCCAACAATGCGGGCGTAGCCAGCAAATGCGTCGTTTTGGGCAACCAACTCATCCAAGGGTCGCAGGCGGGATTCCCGCCCATTGCCACTGGCGTTCGTTGCGATGATGGTGGATGCAATCGCATCGAGAAAAACATCATTACCGGCCGAGGGGGCACGACTTCGTATGGAGTCTTTCTCCAGAAAACAGGAACGTTTGTCGATGCAAACGAAATCCGCGGCGGCTGCTCGGCGACTGCGACCGGTTTGCAAGCCGAAGATACATATGCGCGCATTCAGAACAACCTCATTCGTGGTCGAACCATTGCGGATTGCGCCGCAGGATCGAATCCAGCCATTACGCTCAGCGTGGGGCTACGGGCGCTCGTGTCGGCAGGAACGAATGAAATCGATGTGCATTCCAATATCATCGACGGCGCCGCGCCGGATGTGGCTTGCACCAGTCGAGGCATTGAGTTGGGCGTCGTCGGAAATGCTCCGGCCTCGAGCGTGGGCATTTTCCGGAACAATATCCTGCGTTCCGGTTCGTGTTTGACGTCCAAGATCGGCTTTGTCGAATTGCTCCCGACGAGCGACCCGCGCGTTTTCCAAAACAACCTATTCGATATCGCCGGGGCACCAATGGCGCTTTATCTTGAAGAAGGGGCATCGCCGTTGACGATGGCTTCGCAAATCGACATGCTCATGGGGACGACGGCGTCAGGCACTTTGTCGGCCAATCCGTCCTTCGTAGCGTATCCGACGGATGTGCATACAATGGCCGGATCGCCTTGCATCAATGCAGGAACGACGGTTGGCGCACCGGTTACGGATTATTACGGCAAAACACGTGATGCCACGCCGGACATTGGCGCTGCGGAATTCTGAGCCGCAAAGGTAGGGGCGACCCGCATATGCGGGTCGTTACCAAATCAATCTGACTACGCGCCCTTCGGGGCCGCGGACGGATCGGCCGAATTGTCCTCAGCGACGTTTCGGCGCGCCATGAAACTCGCAAATGCCCCCGCCGTAAAATACATAATCAAGCTGTAGATTGCGGCGGGAATCGACATCGTCGTATTGTTCAGCAATTGCGGGCTCGAAGCAATCGTAATGGCCAGCGTTCCGTTGTGAATGCCCACTTCCATGCCGATCGCGGTGGCTTGGCGTTGGGGCAAGCGCAAGATGATGGGCACGACAAACCCGACCGCCATGCTCGTCAGATTGAAAGCCAATGCCGCCAATCCTACTTGCGCAAACGAATCCGCCAAGGTTGCTCGTTCCTTGATGACGGCTCCAATGATGATGAGGACCAGAAAAATGGTCGACGCCAGCTTCACAGGACGTTCGAGCTTCTTGGCTACCTCCGGTTTTTTCGCGTGAATCAACATGCCGATACTCACGGGAATCAACACGAGGGCAAACACTTGCAGGACTTTGTCGAATTGCAAGGGGATGCTTTTACCCGCGCCGTAAAATGCTTCGAGCGAAAAATTGACCACGAATGGCAGGGTGAAAAGGCTCAGCAGACTGTTTGTCGCCGTCAAGGTGATATTCAAAGCGACGTCACCTTTGGCGAGGTGGCTGAAGAGATTCGCTGTGGGGCCGCCCGGCGATGCGGCGAGCAGCATGAGACCGACCCCGAGCGCTGGGGGCAAACCAAAACCCTTCGCAATGCCGTAACAAGCCATCGGCAAAAGAATCGCTTGGCAAAGGAGCCCAACGAAAACAGCTTTCGGGTAGATGACGACGCGTCGAAAATCCGCAATCGTCAAGCTCATGCCGAGGCCGAGCATGATGACAGCGAGCGCCAGAGGGAGAAA
>JBGAOI010000198.1:10349-10597 GCA_044221885.1 Polyangium sp. (in: bacteria) | reverse complement strand
ATCGCGTGACACTCGCTGCCTACCAGCTTGGAGGCATGGACGTATTTCTTGCCAATCGCAAAGAGGTTCTGGAACACGCCGTTCGCGAGTTCTTGGAACAGCGCACGGTTTCACCAACAATCCCTTTTGCCAAGGTGGCGCGCAAATCACGACCTGGTTCGCCCACATTGTCTCGACTACGCGTGGGAAAGCTGCCTGATCGCTCGTAATTCGTCAAAGATTCACCCCCTCCCCCGCACCCGCTTCAC
>JBGAOI010000198.1:286-10339 GCA_044221885.1 Polyangium sp. (in: bacteria) | reverse complement strand
GCATTGGGGGCGCGAGGGTGTCACGCATTTTTTCCCACCTCACCCCCTCCCCCGAGCACGCTTCACCTCATCCATCCACTTGCCGAGCATCTGTTCAAGCGCATTGATGAGCACCGGTTTCGCAATGAAATCGTCCATTCCCGCATCAAGGCAAGCTTGCCGCTCTGTATCCAAGACCGCCGCTGTCATAGCAATGATCGGCGCTTGAGTAAGTTTACCCCCACGAATGGCCCGTGTCGCCTCGAATCCGTCCATTTCGGGCATGTGGCAATCCATGAAAATGATGTCATAACGCGTTTTCGCAATCGCTTCGAGCGCATTTTTCCCATTCGCGGCGACCTCCACCACGCAGCCGAATTTTTTCAACATCCGAGTCGCCACCTTCTGGTTGATGACGTTATCCTCGACAATCAATACGCGCAGGGACAAACGTTCCAATTCGATCGCCGTCGTATTCACAACGGTTGTCCCAGGTTCCGAAGCTGTCGACTGATCTATCGGCAATGTAAGCTCAAACCAAAACGTCGAACCCTTGCCGTATTCACTCGTCACACCAATCGTTCCACCCATCAGCTCGACAAGCTGCTTGCTTATGGACAGACCCAGTCCCGTTCCTCCATATTTGCGCGTCGTGGACCCGTCCGCTTGCGTAAAAGGCCGAAAAAGCGTGGGAAGTTTGTCGTCGGTTATGCCCACTCCAGAATCGATAACGTGAATTTGAATACGAGCTTGCTCATTCGTTTCCGTCGTCGAAACAGAAATCGTAACGTGACCTTTGGCCGTAAACTTGATGGCATTGCCCACAAGATTCGTCATCACCTGCCGAATCCGCCCCGGATCCCCAAGAACACGCGCCGAAAATAGCGCGCTCTCATCGTCCACACGAAGCGCAAGGCCCTTGGACTTTACAGAATAATCAAATTGTGCCGCAATGTCCTTCATCAACACGCGCAAATCGAATGGAATCGATTCCAGCCGGAGTTTTCCCGCTTCGATCTTTGAAAAATCAAGAATATCATTGATAATCAAAAGAAGCCCCTCGGCCGAACGCCGAATCGCCGTCGCCGTCTCGTGTTGCTCATCATTGAGCGGGCTGTCGAGCAACAAACCCGTCATTCCAATGACGCCATTCATCGGTGTCCGAATCTCGTGGCTCATGTTCGCGAGAAACTGACTCTTCTCCACCACCGCCAGACGAGCCTCCACTTCGGCACATTCCGCGCGACGTTTGGCTTCAGCCATTTCCTCGAGGCTTTGCGTGAGCTGCGCTGTTCGGTCATTGACTTGCGCGTCGAGATGGGCATTCAAATGCGCCAATTCCGCGCTTTTCTTGGTGATGTCGTCGTGGCTCTCGAGCAACGCGATTCGCCATTGCGCCATGATTCGCAACGCGACAACCCAGCAAAGAATGACCAAAGGCACAGCGGCCAAAGCAAATCCCGAGCTTCTCCGGGCCTCGCGAATTTGCTGCTGAACCGTACGGTGGACCAAGACTTCCACGGCTGCATCGAGAGCCTTCATTCCGGCCGCGTAAGCAACTTTCTTTTGCTCGTAGGTCGTACCCGAAACAAGCTTCGCCGCATCTTCGCGATGTCCTTGCCGAATGAGCGTAAAAGCTTCGGTCTCCATGGCCACCAGAGCTGTATTGGCAGCATCCGTGTCGGCAAGAGCCGTGGCGATCGATGGGTCTGTGGCCAATGCGCGAACGTCACGAATGGCTGCATCGAGTTGCGGTTCGAATTGGTGGTAGCGGGTTTCCCATTCCAAACTTCCTGTCGCCGCAGCCATGCGTACCGACATGGTCAGCACTTCATCGACATGCACGATGGTGCCGCGTAACTTTTCCACGCGCAGATACTGATGCTCGACTTGCTCGAATGCGCGAGCGTTTTGGTTGGCATTCCACGCCAGACCAACAAGGGCGACGGCGGTAATCCCGAGCGAAGCGGTCAGTACGCGACGAAGATATGGCCGGTGGACGTTTGTCGTCGACATCTCCCGGGCACCTTAACGCATATCGCATCGATGTGGGAAACAAATGGGAACGTTTTGGGTCTTGGCGAAAACTGAAGTCACTTGCGCCGAACGAAGGACCGCCCATCTCGTGACCAGTGCTGAGGTGCCGATACGGAACCCGCATTGCCACAGCGGGAGCGTTCGGAGATGTGATTCACGCCCGGAGCAACGTGATCGTCTTCTTCCCGGGTGTTTTCTGCTGCTTCAGCTTCACGCGCTTGTGTACCGACTTGGCATTCTTGCGCCGATCGAAAATGACGAGAATGCCCGTATCGAGCTTGAGTTTGTCGAGGTAAGCATCGATTTGTTTCAAGCCCACTTCGAGCGGATCCTTTTGCTTTTCGCGCCAAACCTTGAGTTCGATGGCTTCGCGCTGGATGATGCGTTTTCCATCAGCGTCTTTGTAGGGAAACCGCAAAAGCAGGTCCACGCGCCCTCGGCCGACGCCGTATTCGCGTTCGATAAAGCCGCCGCCATTGACGACGCGTTGCAAAAAGGCCATGAAGACGATTTGCGTTGCCGCCTCATTGTACGAAATGCGCTGCGTCCACACGTCGGCGTGTTGCACCCAAAACGTGATGAATTCGTCGAGCAGCATTTTCATATCGAGACGTCCGTCGGGCAAAATGAACGAATGGGGTTCGATGTCGATCTGCGATTCCACGGGTGATGAAAGCACGCGGGCAATGACTTCTTTGTAGATGGGATTGGCTATGCGTAACGGGCTTTTCGGTGCAATCAATCCCAAATCGCGACAATACGAGACGTCGTCGTTGTACGTTGTATCGGCAGATATTTCCGTTTCAGAAGCCCAAATAGGCTCGAGTACCCGTTTGACCCGTGTTTCCATGAGCCGCGCTACAGCTACTCAATGCTGCGGTCGTACGCGGCGGTTTTGTCGTACGATCATTGAGCTTCGACAAACGTGCGTACCGGTGCAACCGTAACGCGCGGGTCTTCTTCCTGCGGGACATGGCCGAGCGAATCGAACATGATGAGTTGGCTATTTTTGATATCATGCTGAAATCGCGATGCGAATTCTGGCGCAATCAATCGATCGTGTGCTCCCCAAAGAATCAACGTCGGAATCGCTATGCGCGGAATTTCCTCCACACCATCATACTTCGCCTGCTCGAAACGTTTGACCAATGCGGTGCGGTTGCCTTCACGAAGGGCCAGCTCGTAATAACGGTCGATGAGTTCAGAGCTCACCTTGTTCGGGTCGGCATACACGTTGCGCAAGCTCTTTTCGATGACGGATCTCGGAAGCAAATGCGGAACGAACCAATTGAGCACGGGCGTTTTGGCAAGCTTCAAGCCGAGAGGCATCTGGGCATTGGGATTGGGATATCCGCCCGCGTCAACGAGCACGAGCTTACGTACGCGAGAATCGGCAATCGCCGTTTTCCATGCGATGTAACCGCCGAGCGAATTACCAGCCACGACGCAGGATTGAATTCCCAACTGATCCAGCATACCACTCACAAACGCCGTGTATGCTTTCGCATCATATCGGCCCTCGGGGTGCGGACCGGTAAGTCCAAAACCTGGCAGGTCGAAACGAATGACCCGATGTTTGTCGCGGAGAACGCTCGCCCAACCCTCCCACGTATGCAGGGAAGCGGATGTGCCGTGCAAAAGAACGATGGGCGTCGGATCTTCGCGCGGGCCTTCATCGCGCAGATGAACTTGCATGCCTTGGAGACTCACGAAGCTCGATGGTGGCGGCGCCCAACGCGCTTTTAGCGTTTCAACCGGCCGATCGGACGCCCACATCGCGCTCATGAAGAACAAAACAGCGGCGATCAAAATGCCCGCAACCCCGAGAAAAACCTTCTTCGTCCGCGACATCGTGCGGTTTTACCATGAACGCAGGCGACTGTACAAGCTTTTCTCCGCCACTTCGTTGATTGCACTTGTCGAGCCAGCTGGCGGAGTCGTGCCAACACCAAGATTCGCAGCGTGGGACGAGCTGGAGCCCATTGATCCCTTGGTTTTCGCGCCGGATTCCGAGGTACTCGTCGGGAAGCTTCGACAAACGCCTCTGAGAATCTCGGTTTCTTCCCTACGAACACTCGACATGCGCCTCCAAGTATGCGAGCCTCGACGTTCCACGTGCCGGAGGTGATCTTTGCGCTCGAATCCTCGATTGCTCATTTTTTCTCTGCTCATGGCCGCAACGTGTGCCGAAGGAACACAATCCAATAGCAGCGGGAGCAATGGCGCGGGCGGCGATGGCGGATGGGGGGAAGCGACGAGCAGCTCCACATCAGGTGGCGGAAAGGCAATGGTCTGCGCACCTGGAAAACAAGATGCTTGCACGTGCATGGATGGCTCACCCGGAGCGCAGGTTTGTGCCGCTGACGGCTCGAAATGGGAACCTTGCATTTGTAGCAGCAGCGCCAACAGCTCGAGCAGTTCGTCGTCGTCCGGCAATGGTGGCGGTGGCGGCGCGGGATCGTCGTCTTCGTCTTCGAGCAGCACTTCCGCATCCAGCAGCAGTTCCGCGTCGAGCAGTTCGTCCTCGAGCAGCAGTTCTGCATCCAGCAGCAGCGGCGGCTCTGTCGATAACGCGGATACGTGTCCAGGCATGGAGATTTTCTTCAACAATGGCCAAGCGGTCGTATCCGACTCGACGGAAACCTATACCAATGACTACGCCGGCGGTGGGTCGTGTAATCCAAACCCGGCCCAAGGTCGAGAAGTTGTTTATCGCTTCATTGCGCCGAAAAGCGGAACGTTGACGGTGACGGCACAGCCGTCGAATTTCTCCGGTGCGATCTATTATTCCACAGGAACATGTAATCCCAATGCGCCTGCGACGTGCAAAGCGAGCATCACGATTGGAGCGACGGTCACGCTCACCGCGCAAGTAACGCAAGGTACGACGTATTGGTTTTTCCTGGACGGATATAGTTCGGCGGTGTCGGGGCCATTTACGTTGACGTTTGGTTTGCTGTAGGAAAGAACATGGCCGATATTCCATCGGAAACCAAAGAATGAAACGCGTCGTTTTTGCCTTTGCATCGTTCCTATTGGCGTGCACACCGCCGCCTGAGTCACCTCAACAAGGTCCGGATCGAGACTTCCGCCCGGTCGTTGAGAATCCCGCGTATGCGCAAAGCCAAGGCCCCATCGTGTGCCTGGATGAGGGGCACGCCAATGTTCATACGCTCGAAGGTCGCTTCTGGGTTTTTGGTGAACTCTTGCGTCGTGATGGATACGTGGTTCGGCCCATTCGCGCGAAATTCAAGCAGGAATCCCTTGCGGAATGCGGCGTCTTGGTCATCTCCAATGCGTTGCCAAATGGCGATTCCTGGGCAACGTATCCGTCTCCAACACCATCGGCTTTTGCGGCGGAAGAAATTGCCGCCACGTATGATTGGGTTCGCGCGGGTGGCAATTTGCTGCTCATTGCGGACCACATGCCGTGTGCAGGTGCGGCGGCGAGCCTTGCAGCGGCATTCGAGGTCACGTTTCTGGATTCGTTCGCCGTCGAAGGGTTTGGCGCGGAGGCGGAACGTGATGCGGCGTTTGCCAAGCCAACCATGTTTCGCACGGCAGATCAAACGCTGCGTGCACACGCGATTGTCCAAGGGCGCAATCCCAACGAATCCGTCACGAGCATTCGGTCATTTACGGGGCAAGCATTTCAAGCGCCGGCCAGTGCGCAACCGTTGATGGTGTTGCCATCGACGTTCGTCGCCTTGACGCCCAAGAAAGCGTGGCAATTTGGCCCGGACACACCTCGAGTCCCCGTTGGTGGCTGGTATCAAGGCGCGGTGATGCAGGTCGGTTCGGGCCGTGCGGCATTTTTTGGAGAAGCGGCCATGTTCAGCGCGCAGGTTGCCGGTCCTAGACGTGCACCTATGGGCATGAATGCACCTGGAGCCGAACAGAATTATCAATTCGTGCTCAATGTGCTGCATTGGTTGTCGCGGATTTTGTGATGTGAAGCGGCGCGGCGTAGGTGAATACGTGGTTTACTTCGTTTCAGCCAAAACCAGGACCGAAATTTTCATGCCCACGACCAATGCTGAGCCGTAGCTTCGGCCTGGAAACACGGTCGACGTTCGCGGCATTCTGCGCGCCGTCGAGCGGCGTTATCACCGGACCCAAATCTCTTTGACCGTCGCCCGGCGAAACTCATTGCCCCAACATGCTCCCGGCGTCACATTCGGACACGCCGAGGAATAGCCGCAGTTGATGTCGCTTTCCGAACGCAGGTAACCCAGCACTTCGGATCCTTGCGGCGTCGGTTGGATGAAAAGAACGCCACCTTTCGGCGGGCAGAAGTCATCTTCGAAGACCGTAAAGAATTCGCAATATTGTAAATTCGGGTATTTGTAGGCCAAGTATTGCTGCACGACGGTTTGCGTTGGTCCGGACCGACCCGTCACCCCAATGCGGTAACTCGGGTACGATAATATCTCGCCACTGTTGGTCGTTGGTCGCGGATACCCATTCGCCGAAGTGAATGTGTTGAACGCATTCAAGTCCGAGATGTTGACAGCGCCGTCAATCAATTGCCAATTGCCGGTGCAACAGGCCGTCGCCGCCTGAACGGCTTCCTCCGTATCGAGTTCAACAGGCGCTTCGGCGGAAGTACAGCCGAGGCTCAATACGGGAACAAGCAGCGCAAGCGGCAAAGCTTTCAACCATTGCGTTTGCGTCGGTGGCATCGGACGTACGATTTCGTTGGTCATGGCATCCTCGTCGAGAGTTGAAAAAAGTTGACCTCGGAAACTGAAGCGACGAGCCGCAAACATTTCTGGACCAACCGAAAAAAAAGTGCCGAGCGAAAAATCGACCGACCTGGTGTAATATCGGCCAAACGCAGGTTCAGTAAAGACATCGGAGGTTGTGAACGATGCCGCCAGGTAGAGGAAGATTGTTTGGTTTCGGCGCCGGGAAATACCCAACGACGCGTTGGACGAAGGTCATTCAGGTCATCCAGGACGGACACGAGGCAACCGCCGAGCGGGACAAGGCCCTGGCCGAGTTGTGCGCGATGTATTGGGCGCCCGTGTACGGGTTCATCCGGGCCAAAGGGCGCCCTCATGAAGAGGCGCAAGACTTGACGCAAGGGTTTTTCTCGAAACGTCTCATCGAGAAAAACGATATTGCCGACGCCGATCGTACGCGCGGACGATTTCGCAATTGGCTGCTCAAGGCCGTGACCAATTTCATGAACAACGACTACAAAATGGCGCAAGCCAAAAAACGCATTCCAAGTTCTGCACTCGTCTCCTTGGATACTCCACCCGTCGAAGGCGAATGTCCGGTCCAAATTGGGCATGAAACGACGCCGGAACGCGTATTCGAGCAACGTTGGGCCATGGTTTTGCTGGAACAAACGCTCAAAAAACTCGAAAGCAGTTACAAGAAAAGTGGCGACGAAAAACTCTTCCACAAAATGATTCCGTTGCTTTTGCGGGGACGCAAAGAATCGCATCGAGCCATCGCCGAAGAACTCGAAATGCGGGAACAGACATTTAATGTTGAGCTTTTTCGATTCCGCGATCGCTTCAAAAAAGAAATTCGCAAAGAAGTCGCCGAAACCGTGGTTCACACAAGCGAGATTGAAGATGAATTGCGACACCTCTATTCCTGCCTCGAACGTCGTGGACGAGACGAAGACCCCGGTTTGTCCTGACGGTCATGCCATGCCGTTCGGTGCACTGATGGGCCAATGTCCAACGTGCATGTTTGACTTTGCGCTCGAAGCTCCGCAAGAACCTACGCGGTTTGGCGACTACGAATTGCTGGAGGAGCTTGGGCGCGGAGGGATGGGCGTCGTGCACAAGGCGCGGCATACGCTCACGGGACGTATCGAAGCGCTGAAAATGGTGCGCGATGGCGAATTGGCCAGCGCCGAAGATGTGTACAAATTCCACTTCGAAGTACAAATGGCCAGTGGTCTCGATCATCCGAACATCGTGCCCATTTATCAAGTGGGCGAAGTGGACGGTTGCCATTACTTCACAATGAAATGGATGCGCGAAGGGAGTCTGGCCGACCATATCGATCGTTATCGCGGAGACCCTCGAGGTGCAGCCGAATTCCTAGAGATCGTCACACTCGCGGTGCACGATGGCCACAATCATGGCATCTTGCATCGGGATCTCAAGCCTGCGAACATTCTGCTGGACGAAGCGGGGAAACCTTACGTTGCTGATTTTGGTTTGGCCAAGCGTCTTGACCACGTGGGCGAAAAACAGAGTCATTCGGGTTTTCTGGTCGGCACACCGGCGTACATGGCGTCCGAGCAAGCGGATGGCAAAGGCAAGGCCCCAACGCGGGCGATCGATGTGTACGGCCTGGGGGTCATTCTGTTCGAGATGTTGACGGGTCGGACGCCGTTCGTGGGCGCCAATGCGGGCGAAATCCTGCAACAAGTGCTGTACCGCGCGGCTCCGAATCCGAGGACGCTGGATGCGCGCATCGATTTGGATCTGGCGACGATTTGTTTGCGTTGTTTGGAAAAAGATCCGGCCAATCGATATGGTTCGGCGATCGAGCTGGCGCGGGATCTGCGGAAGTATTTGAATCACGAAGCAATTCGTCCGGTGGGTACGTTGCAACGCACGTGGAATTGGTGCAAACGTCGGCCATTTATGGCGGCACTGGTTGTCGAAGGCGCATTGTTGCTCGTGGTGGCGACGTTGGCCGTTTTTTTGGGAGCGGCGGCGCAAGAAAAGGAGCGCCGCGAAGAAGTGTTGCGGGCGAACGAATATGCGGCGCGTTGGGTCGCGGGCACCGTGTTGTTCAAGCTGAATGGTTATCGGGATATCGTGGTGAAGGCTGCGCGGGAAGTTCCACTGGAGCATTTGCATTTGTTGCGAGAAGGCGAAATCAAGAAAGGTAATGGACTCGATGCCTATTGCGACAAACTCGATAGAAGCCACGAGTCACGCGACGGTGTAAATGTGGTGCGGCAGGATTGGTTTATCCTGGACAAGGAAGGCATCACGCGGGCCCGTTCGTCAAGGTATAGCTCGACCGACTATCGATACGATGTTCTCGGGCGCAATTACGGCTGGCGAGACTACTTCCGGGGTGCGTGGAAACTTGGGCAGGCCAAGCTGCGTTCAGCATACATCTCGCGCGCGATTCTCTCAGAACCCAACAACAATCAGCGCTACGTGATTTCTGCGCCGATTTATGACGAAACGGGTGAACCGATTGGCGTCATCATTTCGACAACGGACACGGGAAATGCGTTAGGTACGCTCAACCTCATCGATCCAAGCGACAAGCACCACATTGCGATGGTCGTTGCTCCTCGGGACAACAACCGCGAGACACGCGACGGACCATTTCCCAACGATCACGTCATTCTCGTGCATGGCTCGCTTCCAGGCGGACAAACGACCCCGTTGAAAAGCAACCCAGCCGTCAACGAGGCGATTTCCCTGGCGGAGAAGAGCAATCCGAACCGGGGTCTCGAACAACTTCTTTTGCCCGACCCCAATGCTGTTACGTTCGACGAAAACTTCTGCGATCCGGTGATGGACGGGCCTTGCGAGGACGCGTCGGGAAAAACCCGAGCGGGCCTTTGGCTCGCGGGTTTTGCGCCGATTGGCAATACGGGATTCGTGGCGATCGTGGAGACGCCGCGTGATGCCGCCGCCCAACCGATTCAAACGTTTCTGCGCCGGCTGATGTTATGGGGGCTCTTGCCGTTCATGGTCGGCACGGCACTCGTGGCCATGGTCGTGGGCGTTGTGCGGCGCAAGAGTCTACGTATTCGCGTTGGGAATCGCATCGAGTTGTACCGGCAGGCATTGAAGGGACGTGTGACCCGCGTGGAAAACGTGTAATGGATGATGGTTGCGACCAGGCAGGGTTATGCCCGCTTTTTCCCGGCGCCACGTTTCTTCGCCGGCTTTTTCGTAGGCTTCTTTGGTGGCTTCTTCGGCGGTTTGACGGCGGATTCCACGATGACCTTTTTCCCATCGCAGGCAATCACGAGCGAATGGATCGTTTCGAGGCCCTCGGCGCGTAACCTCGCAGCGTAGTCCTTTTCGTGGATTT
>JBGAOI010000198.1:0-276 GCA_044221885.1 Polyangium sp. (in: bacteria) | reverse complement strand
TGGATTTGCTTGTGCCCCAGCGCCAACGCTTGTTTTAATGTGCGCCCGGCTAATTTTCCGGCAGGCTTCAATTCCATGACGACGCCCACTTTTCCTTCGCGACGCGGGCGAATCAGCACGTCGGGTCGCCCTTCGCCAGATTCCGCATTTGATCGAACTTCATAGTCTGGCACGAGCGTCGCTAAAAGACCGATCATCATTCCATGGAAAAACTTTTCCGGATATGTGCCCTTGAGATCGTGGTACGAAGGAATCGTCTGAATCAGTTTGTTCAAT
>JBGAOI010000197.1:0-10635 GCA_044221885.1 Polyangium sp. (in: bacteria) | reverse complement strand
CGGAAAGAATGCGCAAACGCGCTCGCTCCGTGCCGTAGGGTTGTTGCTGATCGAATCGGTGATAAACCAATCCGACTTCCTGCGGCTTGCTGGAAGCCAGTGCCGGGGCAAGTTCGTTTTGCACAACGTCATTTGCAATCACGAATCCCATCGGATCCTTGTTCATCCCTGTCGACGAGAGGCGCGCACCATACAGGTCCTGGAAACCTGTAAACGTTCGTTCGTCTTGCCACACCACCCAGTATTGGGTTCCATCCCAAGCGACCGTGGGCTTGCTTTGAACGCTTGGAGCACTGGCCACACCAATGCCCACGACATCCAGCACCGTACCGGCGGCATTGACGCGAGCCCCGCGAATATCCGAACTGTCGTTCCAGGCGACGAACCAGTCGCTGCCATTGGACGTAACCGCCGAGTTTGTCTCGGCAGTTCCAACGATCGCGGAAACGGGAATGGCCAAAGCTCCCGAATCCAAAACGGTCCCCGCGGGGGTTACCCGGGAAGCAAAGATATCGTTCGAGTTCGTTGGTTTGGTCCACGTCACGAGATAATTCGTGCCGTTGTACGCAATGGCTGGCGTATTGCCACCGCCGGTCGAGATTTGAATGCCGGCCATATCGAGGACCGAGGCGTTGGGAGCGACACGTGCACCTCGAATTTCGCCAGAATTGATGTCCCGCCAAGCGACAAACCAATTCGTTCCATCCGCAGCGACCACAGGAGAGACTTGATATCCCGCCCCTGTGTTCACCGCAATACCCATGGGATCGAGGACCATACCGGTGCTCGAAATCCGCGACGCGTAAATATCGTCCAGGCCCACCCCGCTCCGATCGTCGCGCCAAGTGACGAGCCAATCGACACCATTGGCGGCGACCGTGGGTGAAAATTGCGACGAACCGGCCGGGGTCGAAATCGGAATTCCTGCCGGATCGAGAATCGTTCCGGTATTGGAAATCCGAGCACCATACACATCGGTTTCGGACACGGGGCGATAATCATCCCACACGACGAGCCAGTTTGTCCCGTTGTAAGCGATTCTCGCATTGCGCTCGTAATTGGCCTGGCGCGAAAGTAGCGAGCTCGCCGCATCCACTTTGACGAGCGCATTGGATACGCGTAGACCATAGATGTCGTTGCTTGCTGCATTACGTGAATCGCGGAAGGCGACGTAGAAGTTTGTCCCGTCGTGCGCGGCAGCGACATAATTACGCGTTCCCGCTTCGTTGGTCACGGCTGTTGCAGGCACGAGAATCGCGGCTCCGGAACTGACACGCGCGCCGTACACTTGGTTTTGGTCATCCCAGAAAACGCCGTAACCATTGCCAGCGAACGTGACGGCCAAGCCGAATGGATCCTGATTCTGAGGCCCAGAACCGATGGTGAACCCGCCCAACGCATCGAGCGTCGCGCCAGCGCCACTCACCCGTCCGCCCAGAATCGTACTCGAAACGGAATAGTTGTCCCAAACGACAAACCAGTTGGTGCCGTCTGAAGCCACGGCGAGTTGCGAATAACCACACGCCGTCGTATTGGTGCACAACGTGATATCACCCGCATCGAGAACGCTCCCCAGAGGATTCACACGGCGAGCAATGATCTTGCTGTACGTGGAGCCCGAAAATGTCGACATTGCGACCAGGTAGTTCGTTCCATTGAAGGACAATGCAAGTTCGTCGGCGTAGTAGGCCAAGTTCAAGATCGAGACTTGCGTCGTGTTCACAACACCGTTTGTCCCAACGAAATTGCCCCGAACAGCCGTGCTGCTCTGACGGTAAACGATGAAATAGTTTGTCCCATCATAAGCTATCGCCGGCTCTTCTCGACTGCCTCCAGTGTTCACCGCAATGCCATCGGGATCTTGCACGACGCCCGCCGCGGTCACGCGGGCAGCGTAAATGTCGTAGGAACCAGATCGTGCATCCGCCCAGGACACCATCCAATTCGTCCCATCGCTCGCAACCGTTGGCGAATTCTGGCTTCCCTTGGCCACGCCAATCGGAATCCCGGACGTATCGAGAACCGTTCCGGCGGACGAGACGCGAACGCCATAGATGTCAGTATTCGCCCCATAGCGAAAATCGGTCCAAGCCACCAGAAAAGTGCCATTGGCATACGCCATGACGGTCTCGCGCTGGTCACTGTTCGCCCCCGCATACACCGGTGTATCAATGGCAATTTCTGGACCAATGATCGGATCAAGCACCGCCGGATAAGCGCTCGCTTCGAGCACAGCTTCCGGGACACGCAATACAATGCGCCCTTCGACGAAATCCGCCGCGACTTGGGTCCTCACGCCTTTTGCATCGACCCACGTCGCAATGCCGTAACGAATACCCGCTCCAGATATCGGATCAATGAAGTGCAATCCGTGTTCAGTTTCCCCGACAAACGTTTCACCCGTCACGGCAATCTTGACTTCGAGGTCCCCGGAGCCAGCGGGTCGCGAGGCGAATTCGAAGCTCTGTTCGACGCCTTCGTCTGTGTTCTCCAAATGCTCAACCACGGCGCCACGAGCAATGGCCAACGTCGCATCGTCACGCACGGCGGCAGTAGCGGCTCCTTCGAGGCGTTCCGAGCCGCGTTGGATGCTATCGACCGCGGCGACAAAAGGCGCCACGTTCGAATCCTCGAAGGTCGCCTGACCACTTCCATTGATCGGCCAAACCTTTACATTTTCGGCCGTTGCTTTGACGCCATACGAATCGTGTCCGCCCGTGAATGTTTGTCCTTCCGCACGATAACCAAAGTGCGTTCGGCGCATGACCATCGCCAAATCGAGTGCGGGCGCGGGCGCATTTGTTGCAGGAGCAACGGGTGCGGCTTTGGATTCAGAGGGTACGACTTCCGGAGTACGTTCGGACGAACATCCCCCCAAGGTAATCAGCAGGAGGCCCTGGCAGATCCAGCCGAGGGGCGTGCTGATGGGCCGCAAGGATGCGGCCAAGGTTCGTCGAAGAGATCGCTGTTGCATTGCTCCCACCAGAGAAAAACTCCGCGAGCGATCCGAGGAAAGTCGTCGCGAAGCATGGTTTGGGGAGCATCCAAGTCGAGGGGTGAACGGGTGTCAAGAGGATTGTCGCGGCAATCAGCGCGCGCGCCAGACATGACGGCACGGAACATCAGCGCGTTCGGGTCGGGGGCGCGGTCATGGCGGGCGGGCTTATTGCATATCGCCAGGGTGCATGGCGACGAGTTCGTCCTGAAGTTTGCGCAGCGTTTCCAGCTCTCGTTGGTAAAACCGTTTTGCCGGTTCGGTATTCGTGGGAGACGCAAGGGATGCTTCAAGTTCAGTGATGAGCGGTGTGACAATGGCAAGACCTGCCTCAAACTCCCCAAGTGCCAAGCAGCCATCTCCATAAAACCAGGTCATTGTGCAGCGTCGTTAGATATCGGAAAACCCAAGCCTGCCAAGGTCGTCCCACCATTGTTGGCACGTAGTGAACGACTGTTCTCTTTCGATGGCTGCTTGCAGGATGATCTCCCTAATGCGTCGCTGAATCTCCCGCACATGTAC
Source organism: Polyangium sp. (in: bacteria) (assembly GCA_044221885.1). Lineage (GTDB taxonomy): Bacteria > Myxococcota_A > Polyangia > Polyangiales > Polyangiaceae > Polyangium. The sequence goes on along the minus strand of JBGAOI010000197.1, from coordinate 7,118 downwards.
CTCGGATGAGCCGACACGAGCTACAAGCTCGTTGACGCAGCCTGTCACACACGTGGTCTTGCAGCCTGTGCCGCCACAAATATACGATTTCCAGAATGGGGAGACCACACGCCCCCATGAGTACCAAACTCAACCACGCCAAACCAGATCTACGATGTCGACCCCTTCAACATTGTCCACAAGCAGGTTGTCGCCATCCCGAACGACGCGCCCTCAAGGCGTGAAGCCTGCCAAGAACATATTGGTATCCGTCGTCGTGAGGTTACCCGTTCCGAAATTAACCGTCCCTGCAAATGCTCCGGTTACCCAAACTTCGCCCAATGGCCCAGCGGCAATGCCGTATGGACTAATCACACTGGCACCAACACCATAGTTGTGCGTAAAGATGCCATTGCCCATGAAATCGAGTTTCGCAAAGGCCATATCGGTGCCCATCGGAACCACGCCACCCGTGCCAAAATCAATGGGCCCCGAAAAGCTACACGTGGCGACAATGTTGCCCACACCATCGGTATCGATGAGTACGCCACCTTTGTCCGTAATCGCTTGCAAGTTCTTGCTCCACTGATGTTGTCCGGCGCTGTCGAACTTGGCCAACGCCGAATCGACATTGGCTCCACCCACAGTGAAGTTTTGGCCGCCCAAATTGATCGTCCCGCCGAATTTTACCGATAGGATGACGTTGTTCGCCGTATCGGTTGCAATATCGACGCCAGCTTGGGCATTCGTATCGCCAAACCCTTTGCTCCACACGGCGGTTCCTTGTGGATTCAGCTTCGCAATGAATGCATCGGTATCGCCACCGTACGTAAGGGGGCCATTTCCAAAATTGAGGGCCGATTTTGAGGTTCCCGTCAAATAGATCGCCCCCGTGGAATCGATATCGACGGCACTTGCCGATTCGATGCTGAACACATTTCCAACGGCGCGGCTCCACGACGTCATACCATCTTTCGCATATTTGACGATAAGTACGTCGTCTTCACCTGCACTGCCAATCATACCGCTGCCAAAGTTGCCCGTGCCCTGCAAAGAGCCCACAGCAACAGCATTGCCGCTCGAATCCGTGGCCACATCCTCGAAAACGTCAATACCGTTTCCCTGACCGTACTTGGCCCAGAGCGGATTGCCATCCGAATCCAGTTTCGCAATGAATGCGTCTGGCCCCGATACGGACGCATTGAGCGTCGTATTTCCAAAAACGACAGAGCCCTCGATCACGCCGACGATGAAGATGTCGTCATTGTCGTCAACCGCAATTGCCCGCGCTTGTTGTTCGGCAGAATCACCAAAACGCTTGCTCCATTGACATTCACCTTTGCGATCAAATTTCGCTACGAAAATGTCGTTGGCGCCAATCGCGGTCAACGTGCCGCTTCCGAAATTTACGCTGCCCGCAAAATACCCGGTTACGTAGACATTGCCATTGTTATCGACCGCAACATCCCGGCCTCGCTGAATTCCCACGCCCCCATACCCATCGCCAAATGTCGTGTCGCCCGTGCAATCGTTTTTCCCGTCGCAGTTTTCATCATCATTCGGCGAATTGCACTTTTCGGGCGTGGGTTGCGCCGTCTGAATACAAAGATTCGGATTGTCACAACTCACCAATCCAGCCGCGCAAATCCCCTGTTTGCCCGTATTGCACGGCATATTCGACACGCACCCGCCGGCGCCTCCACCCCCGCCCATACCGCTGCTGCTCGAAGAAGTACCCATCCCGCCCATTCCCGTCGAACTCGACGAGCTGCTCGACGAGCTGCTCGACGAGCTGCTTGCCATGCCGCCAGCGCCCGCCGAACCTCCAGGCCCCGTCGAACTCGACGTCCCCAGTCCGGAACCGCCCATGCCTCCGCCGCCCGTGTTGGATGTGTCCACTGTCGATAAGGTGAGACACCCGGTGCTTGCCGCCATCGAAACGCCAAAGAGCACGCCAATTGTCCGCATGAACGCTCCTCCGACTGCCACACGTATCATAAATGTTGCATGGGGAAAATCGAAAGCAGGAGGCAACGACAACGTATCCACGCTCTTGCCGCGCAAGACGCCTCGAGCGTCGGGAGTGCCCACATCGTCAGCTCAATGAGCCTTCGCGATAAGCGTGCTTCATTTCACATTGCTGCATTTCTGAAACGATTTCCGCCACGAGTTTTTCTGGCGCAACCATTGCTTCGTCCCATTTGGCACGCGTCACACGCCGCAGCGCTCGCAAATCCACACCCGCACCTTCCGCAGTAATGACCCGGCCATCGCATCCCGATAAGATACTCGTGAAGAGTTCAATGACGATCGCTTGTCGCTCACTTGGTCCGAGCGGATCCACGCCGCGTAAATACGATCCTGCCAAAACGAGCACATCGTATCGGGCAAACGGCAAACCGGTTCGCAACGTGGCGATATCGTCGATACTCACCACCATCGCTCCGAGCGTTCGGTCCATGGCCAGAGCAGTTCCTGCCGCAAACGTAGAAATCCGACCGACCATTCTCTCTTCACCGTCGACACGTACACCTCGTGCATCATGACAACCTGTTGAAAATCCAGCTTGTCGCAAAGCAAATGCAATGGTTTGGGCCAAATCGCCATCGGGTGGTGCGCCAAGAATCAACGTTATGGGGATACGCCCATCACCGGGTACGATCTTTTGCAGAATGGGAGCATACAGATGCGCCGTCGTGATTCGACCCAAGTTGGGCTGCGCATTCACTTCACAAATCACGGCTCGGCATTCTTTCCAGGACAATGTGATGTCTTCCATGAGCAAATCAATGCCGGCAAAATCAAGCCGCAACGCTTTCGCCGCCCGCACCGCAAGACGCAAGTTGTCCGGATGAACCTTTTCCAACACGGACACGGGCATTCCCCCTGACGCAATGTTCCCGGCACGACGCAATCGGACGAATTCCCCAGAGCCTGGCACCGATGAAATCGACAGCCCTGCTTCTTCCAGCAATTCCTGAGCTTCGTCGTCGAGGTGCAATCGTTTGAGCAACGCATGCGGACCTTCGCCACGACGAGGGTCCGCGTTGGCCAGATCCACCAACGCCTGGACGGTACGTGCGCCATCTCCAAATACGCCTGCCGGAATTCGCTCAATCGCCCCGACAACTTCGTCGTGTAAAACAACCAATCGATAATCTCGACCAGCAACGTGTTTTTCAACCAGAATGCGCGAAGAATGCTCGGTCGCCTGTCGAAATGCACGACGCACGTCTTCTGTTGACGTCAAATTCGTCGAAACACCGATTCCACCATCGAGGTCCGCGGGTTTGACCACGACAGGAAAACCCAACTGTTGCGCCATTTCCACCGCTGCATCTTCGGAATTCACCAAACGATGCACCGGCGTCGGCAATCCCGCCCGTTTGAGCATTTTAACCGTCAATGGTTTGTCACGAGCCAGCGATGTCGAGATGTGCGAAGCTTCGTCGGTCAACGAACTGTTGAGCCATCGAGAACGTTTGCCTTGACCATATTGCATGATATCGCCAGGGAGTTCCTGGAATGGCAATCCCAGCTCAAATGCCGCACGCAAAAATCGCGGAACATTCGGCTTCGTCGGTCGCAGCTCGGCCAGTTCATTCATGGCCTGCAAAAACGATTCTGGAACGCTGCGCAATGTTTCATCCGCTGTCGACAGACGCAAAAAACCCAGCAATTCCTCAGCCACAGAACGAACGGCTTTGGCTGCATGCATCGCAATGGGTACACAACACGTCGCTTTGTTCGTTCCCAAAGCCAAAATGCGACCTCGCTCGTACACTCCGAGACGCGCCGCGTTTTGTAAATAACGCAATGCTGCAATGAACCAAGCCACCGACGCCGCCCATGGATCTTCCACATTGGTCTCTGACAAACCTTGATCGCGTGGGTCATCTAAAGGAAAACTTCGTTCGATCAAGCTGGACATGGCTTGACGCACATCCGCGGAGAGAACATGCCCGGCCACGTTGATCATGAGCGCCGGATATCGACAACCATACGCATATCCAGAAATGAATACCGGATTGCCCACGACTCGCCATTCGAAGATTTCAGAACTTGGTTTCATTTCTTCCTCGGCACATTACGCAAACGCATGGTCGGACAACGTTCAGCAATTTCTCCGTCGGCATACGCGGTGACGTCCAATTCGAAAAACGGCGCACATGACGCCCGAAATGCCGACGCCGTCGGGAAATTGTAACAAATATCGGCATCGCGATAGGCTTCAATCGTTTCTATGGTCTCGACAGACCAACCTGCGATCTTCGTCAAAACGGTACGATTCGGAAACAACCCCTCGAATGCACGAAGAATATCGGACACAGGAACACAAAATTCAGGCGCCGTGGCCAGCGCCATCGCGATACGCCACTTCAATGTATGAAAGCTGTGAATTTTGCCGGCGCACATGTCGGCATACACCGCATCCAAGGTTTCCGCATCGTTGGGCCGGAAAAACATACGAATACACAAGTATCCGTCATCCTCGAGAACGCGCGCTAGTTCGGACACGACGCGTGTGACCTCGGACAACCCTGACAAACAGTTGAGTGCACCATCTCCGACAATCAAGGGCACGGAGCGATCGCGAAACGGCAAACACTGCCAAGTTGCCTGCATGGCCTTCGATGCGACATGACGCGGCGCCTGCCAAACCTTCGCGATCATTTCCGCATTTTGATCAACTGCCCGCAATTGGACATACGCAGGCCAAGGCAAAGCCGCGATTTCTCGCGTCACCCCCAAGATCACCACCGTCGCAGAATCGCGCTTCAGCGTCAATGCCGGCTCGGCGAGCGCCATCATCAGCTCGCCGTCGCGCGCTGACGGACGCAAAGGATATCCCACTCGATTCCACTGCTGCGCGTGCTGGCTCCAAACGTTGTTCATAACGGCGGTGGTCATGTCAAAGCGCTGGGTCGCCCTACACGAACCATCACGAGAAAACAAGTTTCTTGTTGCGATTTGTCGCCATCGGCGTTCCGATGGACATTTTCACTCCAACACCGTAAAAAACCTCTACATTCTACGGCTGCGCCACATCGCCCAAAGTGACGACTTACATGTGGCGAACGCGAGGAACCATGACGAATCGAATGCTTTTCTTCACAATTGCAATGACCATTGGCATCGGATGTACAGATCCGGTGGGACCATCGACGACGTCGTCTTCTTCCTCATCGTCGAGTGGCGGAGGACAAGGCGGAAGCGGAGGTGGTTCAGCCACATGTGCGGATATCTTGTGTTCTCAGCCGGGTGAAGTGTGTATCAACGGATCGTGTGTCGTGGATTGTCGCAAAGCGGGGGCACAACCCTGCACGGCCGGCACGGTATGCAACGTCTCGGGAAATCAATCCGGGCAATGCGTGGATCCAGGCGGATCGTGCGTGACCGCATCTGAGCCCGAAGTTTGTGGGAGCAAAGTTTGTGGTTCAGGATCGGCATGTGATGGCAATGGGCATTGTTATCCGCGGGTGCCTTGCAGCGATATTGCGTGCGACGACAAAGGGTGTTGGGGATCGGCTTGTGCGTGCACGCGAGACAAACCCTGCGTACCGGCTCCGCTAGGTATGGCCGGGGAAGTTGGAACATTGCACGATAACGCTTTTCGCAAGGGACTCGTGGATTTGGAATTCGCTCCGGATTGCAGCGCATGGGGCGTTACGCTGATTTCGGGCCCCGACTTTTTGCGGTCGATTGCGCCCGATGGCACGGTGGCGAGCCATCCGAGCGTGACCAACTTGAACATGGGCGAAGTGAGTATCTTGCAGCAGATCTCGATTCCCAAGTTTGCTCCCGATGGTACGAGCCAAACGGAAAAACCCACGGGACCACATTCGGGCACCGTCGAACTCGAAGTCGCCGCGACGTACATTTGTTGTGCAAGCTGCGGGTGTCAGCTCAATTCCGTACCTCAAGGCGCCATTCGTTATGACGCCGCGACGAACACGCTGCCGCTCGTGATTCCGTCGAAAACATTTACGACGGGTGCTGGACCGTTTGGCGGGACGGTCATCGATACGGGCCCCGCTGGCCTTTCGCACGGAATGGACCGCGTGCTTTACGTAGGAAATATCGACACCAACGGGGATTATCAACGCATTGACCTGGTGACGCAGCAAAAAAGCTTGGTCACGACGTTTGCGGCGCGCGTGTATGCGTCGACGCCTTTCGATGCGGTCACAATGCTCGTGGCGCTCGAAGGTGGAGAATTGCGTCTTTTGCGAATTGTTGACGGTTCATCGACGGTTTGGGCCATGTCGGATCAGCCGATCACGGGAATGGTTCGCGACTTCTTCGACGGTTCGGTGTACGTGTCCCGACGCGACGGCACCATTTTGCAGTATTCTGCGGCCGGAATGCCGACGCCGTTCCAAACGGTCAATGGTGCGTCCCGCATCTCGATCGCGTCCGACGGATACTTATATGCGCTCGAGATTCCCGCCCCATTTGCGGATCAGACACCGACGGTCGTGCGCTTCCAATTGCCCGACACGCGTTGATCCGCTCCCGCCGCGATCAAGACAAACGGGGCGGGACAAACTCCGCCGAAGTTCGACCCTGCCGAACCTTGCCCAACACTTCGCCGAAAAATCAGTTGACGCGCGAGAAAAACTGCGTTTTCTTGCCGGCGTTCTCGTTACCCTTGGTGGATCAGTGGACTTGTCGTCGAACACAGAAATTGTCGCCCCTGCAAATCGTTTTCCTTCCGGTTTTGCGGTCATCGATGTAGAAACCACGGGATTACGCTGGAAAGCGGATCGGATCATCGAAATTGCCGTGGTCCGTTTGGACGTTGAAGGTCAAGTCCTTTCGGAATTCGTCACGCTGGTGGATCCCGAAAGACATCCCGGAGCGACCCAGATTCACGGACTTTCCGCCGATGATTTGCAAGGAGCTCCGCGGTTTGGCGAAGTGCTGCAAGAACTCATCCGCCACGTCGAAGGCGCGGTCTTGGTTGGGCACAATGTTACATTCGATGCATCTTTTCTTCGCGAGGAGTTTTTCCGGAACGGTCTGTTGATGCCGCGGGTTCCGCTTTTGTGCACGCGTGAAATGAGTCAAACCGTTCATCGTCATTTAGGCGATTATCGTCTTGCGGCGTGTTGTCGAGCGTATGGGGTTCCTCAAGG
>JBGAOI010000196.1:0-10657 GCA_044221885.1 Polyangium sp. (in: bacteria) | reverse complement strand
TGAATCCTCGAAAAATCTACAGCATTTCGACAATTCCCGCAGGACGTGGTCATTATCGTGGTCGGCTTTGGTTGTTTATCGATGTCACCGAACGTCAGCTCGACCGAGAAGAACTCGAAGCAAAAAACATTGCCCTGGAAGCCGCGCGACAAGAAGCGGAAAAGGCCAATGCAGCAAAGTCCCGATTTTTGGCAACGATGAGCCACGAAATTCGGACCCCCATGAATGGTGTGCTTGGAATGACGGGAATCCTTCTCGACGGGCCGCTCGAACCGGCGCAACGCGATATTGTCGAAACGATTCGTTCGAGCGGCGACGCTCTTTTGACGATTATCAATGATATTCTCGATTTTTCCAAGATAGAAGCGGGATTGATGGAGTTCGAGAATCAAGCCTTCGGCTTGCGTTCGTGTTTGGATGACGTTTTGGATTTGGTCGCCCAACAGGCTCGAAAAAAGGGCCTCGAATTGGGCCTCGTTGTCGATTGGGCTTTGCCGTATTCCGTGTTTGGGGACGTCACGCGTTTGCGACAAGTGCTGGTGAATCTCGTGGGAAATGCCATCAAGTTCACTGCGACTGGTGAAGTTGCGCTCGAAGTTCAGAAGGATCCGGCTTCGACCTCGGAACGAATCGTGCTCCTTTTTTCGATACGGGACACGGGCATTGGTATTCCGGCGGATCGATTGGATCGTTTATTTCAATCATTTTCTCAGGTCGATGCGACGATCAATCGAAAATACGGCGGAACGGGACTCGGTTTGGCCATTTGCAAACGCTTGGTCGAATTGATGGGTGGGCGTATTTGGGTTGAAAGCAAACCGGGCGAAGGCACGACGTTTTTCTTTACGCTTCCCGTGAGTCCGGTGCACGACAATGGTGCGGATCACATCTCCGAAGCCCTTGCTCTTGCGGGTCTTGATTTCGCTGGAAAACATGTCCTGATCGTGGATGACAATGCGACGAATCGCCGTATCCTCATTCAACAAACCCAAGGGTTTGGCCTCACGCCCACAGCCGTAGCATCCGGACGCAGCGCGATTGACGAATTGATCGCTCGGAAAGGCCCGCTCGCCAACGAGCCTCAATTCTCCTTGATTTTGCTCGACATACACATGCCGGCGCTCGACGGTTTTTCGGTGGCGAAAATGATTCGAACCGAGTTAGAACTCGTGGATATCCCATTGATTTTCGTTTCCTCGAGTGACCTCGTGTCCAGCCAAAAACTTGCCCTGCTCGGGGCGGTTTGTTTGATGAAACCCATCAAGCAATCGAGTCTCTTCGATGTTATCATGCGCACCATGTCCGAGCGTAGTGTGCGCATTTCACGCGTACCACCGCCGCCCTCATTCGATTCGACGCTTGCGTCTCGCGTTCCTTTGCGCATTCTTTTGTCCGAGGACAATGCCGTGAATCAAAAAGTGACGTTGCTTATTTTGGGACGGCTTGGCTATCGCGCCGACGTTGCGGCGAACGGGCTGGAAGTTTTGGATGCCGTGACCAAAAGAATGTACGACGTCATTCTCATGGACGTGCACATGCCCGAAATGGACGGGCTCGAGGCCACGCGACGTTTGCGCGGAAGTGGTCCGTGGCAGGGGCGACCCCGCATCATTGCCATGACCGCGGATGTCGTGGAAGACGGGCGTCAGGCGTGTCTCGCCGTCGGAATGGATGATTTCGTGTCCAAACCCATTCGCGTTCAGGACCTCAGTGCGGCCCTCGAGGGGTGTGCAAAACGCACGCTTCCGTCTTTGAGTCATTCCGAAAGTTTGCCCGAGGGGGATTCCTTTGCGGTTGCAGGTATCGTTGGCAATCCTGTGGACTTCGAGGTTTTTGAGAATTTGAAACTCGTGTGTGAAATGAGCGGAGCGGGGACGCTTGCGGCGCTCGTGACTGATTTCATCAGCGATTCGCAACGGACGGGGGATGAACTCGCAACTGCAATCACCAAGGAAGCGTGGGATACCGTCGAGCTGATTGCGCACACGTTAAAAGGCACATCGGGAATGTTCGGGGCCAAGCGATTGGCTCGACAATACTTGGAATTCGAGCGCGCGGCTTGTGAACGCGTGCATCTGGATTGGGACGTTTGTTTGGCGGAACTCGCAGACGAACGCATTCGTGTGCACGAAATGTTGGTGAAGCTCTGCGCGTCGTGAAATGCGGGAGAATGCAGCGCGTCAGGTTTGGCGTCCCATGGCGGCTTTGCACATTTTGGTGTAGACATCGCGGAAGATATTGTCTGGATCCATTCGAGTTTTGGCGCGTTGATAGTTGGCCTTGTTCCACGTTTTCCAGAAGTCTTCTTCGGTGTAATAATTGTGCGCGATGAGTGATTTCATGCCGCACAATTCGATGAGTTTGTCCTCCATGAGCTTGTAATAATTCTTGTTGTCGTGTTGCTCCATGCCGTAGATCGCGAAATCCAAGAAGAGAGGATCCTTCATGTTTTCGTAGACTCGGTCCGCAAGCCACTCGTAATCGCGGACGCGTTTGTACGGGACGCACCACAGCGGATAGAAGTTGAATTCCTTGTCGTACCATTCGAAGAATGGTTTGGCGGCCGAGTAGGGGATGAAGATATCGACGATGACTGTGGGTTTTTTGGGGAGGACGATGGATCCGAAATGCTGCGCCAACCACAGAACCTCGGACGAACCCAAGAACTTGCCAAAGAAGAAGCGTCCGATGGCCGATTTGGGGTGGACGTTGGTCACGCCGCGATCATAACGGAAAAAATAATCCGCCACTTCGATGTAATCTTCGGATCGCTCGCGTGTGCTGACGTAATATACCTGCATCCAGTCGTACGCATTGACGTACGGCGCCGTATCGGTGAATCGTCCAAGCGACAAAACCCATTCCGTCGGTGAATGGACGATGCCGTCCATGAAATCCACGTCCTTATCGTTGAACCGCCGCATGATGGCGGCTTGGTATTCTTCGAGGCTCGAGTATTTTTCGTACACCATGTGCACATATCGTTTGGCCGGGACGAGCTTGAACGTCAGTTTGGTCAGAATGCCCAACGTCCCGAACGAACTGTGCATCATCTCGAAAATGAACGCGTTTTCATTGTCGGGTTTGCAGACCAGAACTTCGCCTTTGGCCGAAACGACTTCGTATTCGGTGCACGTATCGTGGAACCCGCCGTACACGAAAGACATCGATTCAATGGAGCAGCCCGATACAGCGCCCCCGATCGTAATGGTCTTGAGTTCGGGGACGACAATGGGGACGAGACCGTGGCGCATGGTGGCTTCGACCAAGTCGACGAAAGCGACGCCAGGCTCCGCGATGCAAATACGTTTGTCTGGGTCGATGTGCAGAATCTGATCGAAATCGCTGATGTCGATCTTGTCGTCGCCTCGCCGGAGGTCCCCGACTTTGGGTACTTGGTGCGATACGGCTTTTTTGCGCGTCGAAACGGGTGTCTTGCTGGTGCGATTGCGTAATTGTGCGGCAACTCGTTCGACTTTGGCAGCGTGCGCCGTTTCCCACGTTGCCTGAGGAACATGGTCAGAGCTGACCGTACGCCGAACCGTACGGTTTTTGCGGACGGTCCAATAAGCATAGGCTCCAGCTCCGATGAGCAGCGCAGCTGCTGTTTTGCCAAGGCTGGAAAGCATGCGACGAGAAGTGAATGAAGATTGAGTCGGGTTCATTGGGCGGGCGCAGTGTAAGCGTCGTGATTGCCCATGTCGAGGAAAAAAACGGGGTTCCCAACCAAGGAACATGGGCGTATCGTGTACCAAATTCCGATGAAGCCATACCATTCCGTTTGCGCGATCGTTCTTCTTGGGTGTTCCGGTGCGTCCCAGAAAAACTCCGTTCCTACGCCCGGGCCGGTCGTGACGGTTGCGACCGATTCTCTTGCTGGTACGACGACGGTTGGGGGGAAGGATGGCGACGAAGCCACGACACCACTCAAGGGGGATTTGCGCGCGCCATTTGGCGGTTCCAACTTTGGGTTTGTCGAATGGTCGGTTTGTCTTCCTGAGACGATTTGCTGGCCAAGGTATGCCCGCATTCGGGCATCACGGTGAACCCATGGGAGATTGGCCGGACCTCGTGGGATTCGACTTGCTTGCCGGAAAAGAACACCCCCTCGAAGAGATCATCGATGTCGAGCCAAATCGACGGTTTTTCCTATTGCTCGACAAGTCGTCGGTATTTCTTTTGGATGCGGAAAAAGGCAAATGGACGACACTCGACGCCGACATGGAATCCGACGGCAATCGTTGTTTGTCGCCGCGACAAGCGACCTTTTCGGGCGAAGGCAATCGTGTCGCTTGGATCAAGAAGGGGTCGCAGATTCTGGCGGTTCAAAATCTCGACAATAGCGAAACTTGGTCGATTTCGGGGCAAGGGCGGGTTTGGTGCGGCTGGGCCGACGACGACGGTCGAGGTGCTGTGTTGGCTGAAGTTCCGACGGGAAGTAGCGATTGGCCGCGTCAACAAACGTCGTGTGCTTGTCGGTGGTGTGGTCGATTTGCGATGTCGTATGGGTTTTACGGTTGGCACGGGCCGGCGTTTGCCGTGCAACACGTCGCCGAAGACGGTTCTCGAAAAGATGGCGATGCTCCGAAAACAAAACGAGTTTGGCATGGAGATACAACCTCGAGATGTACGTTAAAGGCGGCCAGCGAGAAAGACGGGCTCGAACGAGGCCCGTGGAATTGGCGGTGTTTGTAAACGCGTCGTCGAGATCCATCTTCGTTCAGATTCGGCGCGTCGTTCGCGCTTACGGTGCTGCCCCAAACGCCTGAAAGAGCAGCTTGAAAACCTAGTCAACACCTACGAAGCAATAACTTCTGCACCCATCAGGCGACAATTCTTCCCCCAATCCTCCACGGCGTCTGCTACAGTCCGCCCCGATGGTACTTCCCACAATCGAACCATGGCCGTTTGTCGACGGGGACATTCCTTCTGGCGAAAACCCCGACAAAGTACGCGCCGCGCTCGAGCGTTTTCAGCTCGAAGAAGTCCGCACCGAAGCGTCGTTTCAGCTTGGTTATGATGCGCTCGAAGTGCAGTTTGGTCCGATCAACGAGATCGAACGGCGCGAAGTGCTTTGGTCCTGGTTCGAACAGAAGTCGCTCACGCCGGTCGAGCAAAATATACGCGCCTTTTACCATATGAGTCTCATTTGGGAAGGACAAACGCTGGCCGCCGTGCGCGATGATTTTGGCACGGTGAATCGCCAAACCGGCGCGGTCGTTGCGTTTTTGTCGCACAGCTTGGTGCTCCCACCTTATCGTCGTTCGGGCGTCGCGGCGCTGATTCGCGCGCTGCCAGCTCCGCACGCAAGGCTCGATGCGCACGCGCTCGGCGTCAAACCGACCGAGGTCTCTTTGTTGGCCGAAATGGAGATGTTCGAAGCGCACCGCATGGAAACGCTCGTGCGGTTGTCTTCGTACGGTCGCGCGGGTTTTCGCGTCGTGCCGCCGTGGCATGTTCCTTATGCTCAACCGGATTTCCGCGATATCGCGGCGCTTGGCGTCGAAGCCCAACCCGTACCCATGATGATCCTCGTGCGGCAAGTGGGTGAAGAATCGCGACAAACCATTGAACCGCGACGCGCCCGAACGTTGCTCGATCACTTGGCTGCGATTCACCGCGTGACCGTGGATCACGATCAAATCGACGCCATGCACCGCAATGTTTCATATCGGCTGGACCCTCGATGCCCGCCCATTACGCTGATTGATCCGACGCCGAAAGACGCTACGACGACGTCGCTCGAACCCTTGTCTCGAGCGGGACTTACGCATCTTTATCCGACCAAATGGCTCGCAGAAACGGCGACGGACAATCTATTTCCCAACGAGCCAGCATCTGCGTCGATGGCGACATCCATTCCCGGACCGAAAACCGAGGAATTGCGGGCTCGCCACGGACAACACCAAGACGCACGAACGATTCACTATTATCAGGATGCGCGGCGGAGTTTGGGCAATTATGCCGTCGATGTGGATGGCAATACGTTGCTCGATGTTTACGGCCATATTGCTTGTGTTCCGATTGGGTACAATCATCCGGCACTTCTTGAAGCGTTTCGGAGCGATCGTTTTGCGTGGCTTGCAGGATGGCGCCCCGCGCTCGGTGTGGCTCCGCCGCCGGAATGGGTCGATTTGATCACGGGGCCATTCATGAAATGTGCCCCCAAAGGTCATGATCGGGTGATGACGGTGACGAGCGGTGCCGAAGCTGTCGAGAATGCAATCAAAGCTGCATTTGCTTGGAAAGCCCATCGTCGTCGCGGCGGTCGAACCTGGACCCCAGAGGAATTGGCAGCAGTGATGCAAAATCGGCAATCGAGCGCCAATGAATTGAAGATCATTTCTTTTGAAGGAGCCTTTCACGGGCGGACGCTGGGCGCATTGTCGGCGACGCGGAGCAAAAGCATTCACAAGCTGGACTTTCCCGCATTCGACTGGCCGGTCGTGCCATTTCCGACAAACCTGTTTCCGCTCGATGCCCACGTAGATGAGAACCGAGCGCTCGAAGCGCGTGTTCTCGAGATCATCGAGCAGGTTTTGCGTCATGCCGAAGGGACTGTGGCGGGGCTCATTGTCGAGCCGATTCAAGGCGAAGGGGGAGATCGCCACGCAAGCGCGGGGTTTTTCCGGGCATTACGCGCTTTGTTGACGAAATACGAAGCAGCATTCATCGTCGATGAAGTACAAACGGGGCTTGGCGCAACCGGTACGTTTTGGGCACATGATCAATGGCATCTCGATACGCCGCCCGATATTGTCACGTGGTCGAAGAAGTTTCAATTGGGAGGGTTGCATTTACGTTCCGAATTACTTCCCGCAGAAGCGTATCGACTTTTCAATACGTTCCTGGGCGATCCATTTCGAGCTGCGCAAGCCGAAGTGATTCTCGATGTGGTTGCGCGTGATGCTTTGGTCGATCATACGCGTCGCACGGGCGAACATTTGCGGTTGGGTTTGTCCGACTTATGCGCTCGATATCCTGAAATCTTTTCCCAAGCTCGAGGTGCCGGAACGTTTGCCGCGGTCGATGTCCGCGATGCTTCGACGCGGGATCGCATTCTTCACGATGTGCGACGAATTGGCCTGGAAGCCGGTGGATCGGGCGAACGGGCCATTCGATTTCGTCCAGCGCTCGTATTTGGCCCGCGACATGTAGCCGAAGCGCTGGAACGTATCGATTCGGTGGTGAAAACGATGGTTTGAAGAGGGCGCTTGGCCGGGTGGATTGAATACGCACGCGGTGATTTGCGGGCCAACGGAATTGAATACGCACGCGGTGATTTGAACGTTCGCTACGCGCGCGAACTTAAGCCGTTGGTCGCAAGCCCGCCCACGGTTAAAACCGTGGGCTATTCAATAAAAAGTCCTCCGCTGCCGCTCCGGACTGCCATCTTCGTGTTTCTTTCATCATCGAGATTTGCTCTCGTTGATCGATTGAAACGATTTCTCGCGGTGAAACCATGACGCCAGTCCGGAATGGTAATGAAGGACTTTTTATTGAATAGCCCACGGTTTTAACCGTGGGCGGCGTCACGTAATTGACGAGGCGAACGGAGTTCTGAGACGGTCTCTTTAACCGTGGGCGGGGTCACGTGATTTACGAGGCGAACGGAGTTCTGACACGCTCTCTGAATCGCGCCCCTATAGAAAGAAATGCTGCAATTTCCTGTTGCACATCCACTTTGGGGTCCAACGGGTCAACGAACAGCTTTTGACTTTTGCGTCCGCTTGGGTTTGCCCAGAACTTCATCCAACGTCGCCGCATTCAACACTCGCAACGACATGGCATCGAGTTCCGCCTCCGTTGCTGCTTCGAGGCGTTTTCGCGCTAACTCGGGCAACGCACCGAACCGCTGCTCGAGCTGTCTGGACAACATCAAGGTTTGTCCTTCCAGCTTGCCTTCAAGCTTGCCTTCCAGCTTGCCTTTGATTCGCCCTCGCTGCTCCCCTCGCTGCTCCGCACAGGCGGCCAAATACTCCGGTGCCCGGAGGATTTGCTCTGCGGGGGAGAGTTTCAACACGTCTTGCAGCGCCATGACGATCTCCTCTTGCGGCATCCGTGCCGCTCGTTCCAAATACACGATCAGCATCGAAAACACAACCCCTTCTTCAGGACGTCGACGCACATCCGCCAAAATCTCGGGGCGTTTTTCCAGCTCCGCAAAAAACTTCGCCGGAGTCCCTCCCAACAGCAACGCCAGCAAAACAAGCTTCAGCTCGGGCGTCAGGTCCCTCTGAACCAGTTTGTCCGGAGGCTGCTCGCCCACATCATCCAAGAGCACCTCAAAGTTGACGGCATACTTTTGTAGCGACGGCGATATCTCACCAAAGTATTCACGAAATTGCGTCGGAGCCGTCCATCCCTTCTCGCCGTGGTACAAGACCACAGGCAAAATCAATGGCAAACGAAACGAATTCTTTGCTGCTTTATCGCGTTTGCGACGAGGTGCTTGCTTGCGCAGATGGTCCTGCCAAATCCGCACCATATAATCGAGCAATTGGAGCAACGTCCACGTGTCCGCCGAGCTTTTATGTTCGTACAAAATATAAATGAATGCGTTTTCTTCATCAATCTCCACCTCGAACAACACATCGCTATAACGCTTGCTCAGCTTCGGATTGACAAACGTATCCGGTGCTTTGCGCATTGTCTCCCAACGGATTTGCCGACTCAACGCTGGCGGCAGAATCGTCTTCAACGCCGATGCGGCATGTTTCGGAACCGAGAACGTTCCGTAAAACAATGCATCGTGCGGACTGTCGTGGCGACTCGGACGAACGCGTCGCGACGTTGACTTTGTCTTGGCCATACGCCGGGTTTTACACGAACAGACGACTCATGCAAGCTGTTTGGCGCAGAAAAATGATGCCGGTACGACGAACGAGCCCACGATCGTTTGGCCGAGCATATCGGTAATTCACCAGCACCATGATACTCGGACGAACTCTGTTGCGGCAATGGTGTGACTATCACGAAGTGCTCGAGGTGAGTGGGCGTGGGATTTGGAGCAATGAGCGGCCATTGCGAAAAGCTTCATTGCATCATTCTTTGGGGAGACAATGCGCACGGATTGCCCATGGTTTTTCCGCATTGAATTTTCGTCGCTATGAAGGGCCAAGTTTTACCAGCACGAAAGGATGGCCAGCGATGAAGAACGGGGTTCTTTCAATGACAAGACGCGAGAGCCATGAGAAAATTGCCCAATCGCTCACGTGGGCTCGTTCCGAAGCCACGACCCATAGGTGGCGTCACGAGCCCATGACGCGAATGCAGCCGCACATCGAGAGGATTTTTTCCGAGGACAGTAAGAAATTGGAGGCGCCGGGAATCGAACCCGGGTCCGCAAGGCCTACAATTCACCTTCGTTCACGTGCGTAGTCGCCGTATCCCCGTCGACTGGGTCCGTGAATTCGGTCACGACCTATTCCTCGCTAATCTCGGCCGCGCTATCGAGGACGCCCTCGCTTGGCCCAGCTCTCGTGGTTGACACCCTTCGGATACCAGAACGATCTCTCCGTCAGGCGGCTATCGACTGTTTTTCAGGCAGCGAGAGCGTATGCGTTGTCGTTCGCACGTATAACGTCCCGCTTGATAGGCGGAGCAGGAGCCGCCAGCACGCAGATGAATCTTCGGTCCCCACGTCGAAGCCGATCGCCCCCTCGTGAAGCACCACGCCCAAGCCACATGACCCAAACGCCCGCCGAAGATACGACAACTTCCCCATTCGTCAAGCCACTCCCCAAAAGTCCCTTGCTCCTTCTCTCGCTCCTTCACGGACACACTCCCCCTCGCAGGCTCCTCCTCGTGAACACCCGTTCGCCCAACCCCACTCTCGACAGCCATGCACCGCTCAGCTACAGCACCTCGCCATGGGAAAAATGGTCCAGTGCGTCAAACTCGGTCAAGAAGCAGAAGGTCTTGACAAACCCCCCTTCAAAGGCCCTCTCGGCGCACGACTCTTCGATGCCGTCTCGAAGTCCGCCTGGAAAATGTGGCTCGAACACTCGAAAATGCTCATCAACGAGTTTCGCCTCGACCTGATGAGCGAACACGGCCAGCGCATCTGGATGACCGAATGCGAGAAATACTTCTTCGGCGAAGGCGCGGCTCTCCCCCCCGACTTCAAACCCGAAGAGAAAAAATAACCTTCCGTTACTTTGGAAGTCCAAACGCCCGCACACCATCCGCGCCAGGAAGGTGACAGTCGGTGCAAATCGCCGGTTTGCCCGAATAAAGGCTCTCCCCGTCCTCTTCCCACTCCACCCAAAACCACTCCGTCCCGCGTTTCTCCATCGCCGCGACACGATCCAGCGCGCCATCGCTGTCGTAACCATCCTTCACGATGATCGATCCGTCCGGCCAAACCGTGATCGCCGGTCCAGCAAGAGCCATCGACACCACATCGTTCACAAAGATCTCCACCGCATCGCTGTGCGGCTGATCCGTCGGCCTACGCGTCTCGTACCCAGGCGCTCGAGCCCACGACGAATACTTCGCCTCGTGAATCCGACTCCAAACCTCAGCCGCATCGTCTGGCGCCTGATCGTCACGACAACCACTCGTCAGCAGCGCCAAACCCACGAACAACCCAATGCAAACACCACGGGCCATCACTTACCTCGATTGATTCCTTGGACCTCCAACGATCCTCAAG
>JBGAOI010000195.1:0-10664 GCA_044221885.1 Polyangium sp. (in: bacteria) | reverse complement strand
TATTGCGCTGCAAGCGCAAAATCGCGCAACTCGAAAAAAATTTCCCCGATCCGCCCCGAGACAAACGGATCCCACTTCACGTTCAGCGCCTTTTGATAACCATCGAGTGCGTCGAAGAACCGACGTTGCATCGCCGCCTTGTCACCCGCTGTCTTGTGCAAGACAAACGTGTTTGTCAGCGACACCGTCGACGACTGAAGAGGAAGAGGAGAAGATTGGGCAGATTCCGCCGCATCGGCCGTTACAGGAACCACAACAAGCCAGGCAGCAACAACGCCCCAAGGATACTTCGTCAAACGCACTTGCTCCGGGACGAACGTTTTGTGACAAATTTCACGCTACGTTCGTTACCAGAGTCGTTCGTCGTTGTCGAGTTGCTTGGTTAGTTCTGTACCAAGGGACGAACACGTTGCATGATCTTCCCGACAGACTCCGGCTGTTTCCGCATCAATTCCACCAAATGCCCAATGTCGTTCTGCTCGAAATCGTGATTCAGCAAATCAAGCGGTTTCACACCAAGCGCCTTGGCGATCAGACGTAAGGTTTTGGTATTCGCCGCAAGCTGTCCAAGTTCGATCGCCATCACATGAAATGGATGGACCCCCGCCTGAGCCCCGAATTCTCGCAAGGAAAGCTTCTGCTCCATGCGCAATTTCCGTATCCTCATGCCCACGCGAACCACCAGCGAGTCTTCTGCATATTGTTGATTGCGCAACATGTTACTCCCTTGCAGCGGACAAACCGCCCCAATCACGCGAATGATTTCGCGTTCGATGTACCACTCCATCAACCAATCGAATGTTTATCGACCTGCCAAAAATAAAATCAGTCTTCTAAAGCGAATCGACATCCATTTATTTGAGCATGCGTCAATGCGCCGCCTCCGGCCGGTTCGTCTTCAAAAATGTTTCCAGTTGTTGACGTGACAATCCCGCCGGATTCGCCGCCGATGTATTTGCTGTCGCCGGCGCTGCATTGCCAGGTTCATTGTCTGCTGCCCTGTTTGTCGAAACAGGACCTGGCCCAGGCGAACCCTGCTTGGACAAACTCGGTGGCGTTGCAGGTTGCGAAATCGGTTCTCGATGTTGCACAGACCCCGATTCCCGATCCGCGATTCGGGGCAAATGCACCATACCGGAGATACGTTTTGCTGGCGAAACCAGAAGATTCGTCGACGTTGCTGCCGGACCATCGGTCGATGGCGTGGACGCCGGGACAAATGTCAAGGCTCCCATGAGGGCGGTCGTTGGCACATACGGCGGAACGAAACTCCATTGCCGCCCCGCCGGAACCATCGATTCTGTTTTGCGGCTACTCGGCCGGGCTTCAGACGAAGCAAACGCTGGTTTCGCTTCGAAAACATGTCGAGCCGCACCGAAGATCGCCCGCTCGAACGCATCGGAAAAATCGAGCGTTATGCCAAATACGAGCAAACTGCGACTCGATCGATCTTTGCTTTCGATACGGTCGCCGCCATGACGTACATGGCGCACCGTATTCGAAAGAGGCGCAACGCCCGTCATCCCCATATGGACGCCGCCACGATGCTTTTGCTCGAGCTGCTCGATTTCTGCACGTAAACGTTGCTTGGCAAAAAAAACTCGTTTTTCGGCAGCGTCCTCCTTCAATTGAAGACGCTGCGCAATTTCCACATTCGTTCGCCCCTCTATCAGATACGCATAAACCAATTCTCGCGTGGGCTCATCCAAATTCGCAAGCGCCATGAGCACCACTGTCCGCGCTTCGACTTGCGCGTGCTCGTCCCGCTCATTCACCATTTCCACATCGTCGATATTCAAATATCGATCGTTTGCCCGTTGAATCCTGCGTCGAACCCGCAATGCTACCCGCGAAACGATGCGCATCAATTCATGCCGCATTCGAACTTCGTCAAGAACGACTTCCACCCGGTTCGCTCGCATCATCTCGAGCACCTCGACGTGAGCCTCCTGCACCGCGTCCGGAAGATCCTCGAGTTGCACCCCGCTCTGTCGCAACCATCCCGGCAGCCGTTCCGCGAACTTGGCAACTGTCGCCTCATGCTGGGTCACCAGCTCACTCGACCGAGTGACGCTCACGGATACGCTGGATCTACTCACACTTCTCTAGGGCAGCGTCAGCCCGCTTTCCCGAAAAAAAATCGACGGAGACCATGAAATTAGTGGCATAATGTGTGTTAATGTAGACAATTTACGACGATAATGTGCGATATATTACGTGTTTCGTTGCTTGTCGAGTCTGGTTGTTCGGCATCACGACGCCATTTTGTAGGTTTTGCGTGATTCGCGCATCGTGCATCAGGTGTGTTTCCAACGACCATTGGCGTACCACCGTCATCGTGATAACGTCGATGCGGTTTTGGCGAATATCCCGGACAAACCATGAGCGCTGACAACATATCGGTCGATCCGTGTCCGCTGGTCATCGTCGATGTTGATTATCGACCGACCATTGCGGTGGCGGTGGCTATCGTCGCGGATACGTGGAATGCGCCATCGCCCATTGAAATGCGCGTGGCTCACATTGCCAATGTAAAACCATATCGACCGGGAGCATTCTTCGAACGCGAATTGCCCTGCATTCTAGAAGTTCTTTCGTTGGTTCAATCCGAGTTTCGAGCCATCGTCATTGATGGTTATGTGGACCTCGACGAACACGGTCGTCTCGGCCTCGGTGCTCATCTGCATTCTCATTTTCAAAATTCCAAAGTCGTCGTGGGGGTCGCGAAAACAGCATTTCATGGTGGCGACTTTGCCACACCTGTTTTGCGTGGCTCGAGCCATAAACCTCTTTTCGTGACTGCTCGGGGAATTCGTCGAGAACACGCCGCCGAACTCATTCGCCGAATGCATGGTTCCTTTCGCCTACCCACGCTCATCAAAGAAGTCGATGCATTGGCCCGCCGCGCGTAATCGCTCTCCGTTGCCGTTGCTTGCACCCGAACGTCCCGACGAACGTTCCTCCAAGAAAACCATTCGCGATGTGTGTGAGGTCTTGACAACCCCCCGAAGATCCTCTCGCCCGTCTTCACTTCGGATCTGCGGGATGTCGACGCGGTTGCACATGAAGAACGTACCACTTCGATGACAATGTTTCGTCGTTGAAGGACCAACGCCCAATGGCCCTGACGTACGAGTCGTCAGGACAGACGCTCGTCAACTGCCCGAGAAACCGACATTTTGTACACGCGGACAATTTTGTTTGTCTGTGCTCGTCGTATTGTGTTACGCACTCGGCATGCCCAGGCGAACAGAACCCGAACCGTTTGCATCCAAAGTTGGCGCTCGCATCCGCGAACTGCGCCTTGAACGCAACATGTCTTTGGCCGAGCTCGCTGATATCAGCGGTCTTTCCAAAGGCCATCTCTCGAGCGTCGAACACGGCCTCGCCGCCATTACGATTCAGACCATTGATCGTTTGGCGAAAGGTCTCGAACTCTCCGCGCTCTATGTCCTCACCTTCGCTGGCGACGACGAACGCGCTCAGGTCGCTGAACTCGTGCGCAAACTCCCGGCCGCAGAAGTCAAGAAATTGCGTCGCGAGCTTTCGAAGACGGTGCAAGCCGCCGCGAAAGCCCAAGCGAAAAGCGCCCGCTGAGGTCCAGTATATTCGCTGAGATCTCGCGTTTTGACGACTCGGTGTCGCGGTTGCTCCAAGCAACCAGGCACCGAGTTTGTCGTTCTTGATTCGTATTGCCAAACGAAGTTCCGGATCTACTTCCGTCTACCAGTTTCCATCGTCGCGCATGCCAGCACCTGTACGCACGTGCACGTGATGTTGTATTGGTGCGTCCGAGTCAAGGACGTGTGGGAATGGCCTGTTCGACGTTACGGTGTCGTCGTGCCGCACGTTGCCGATACGATTCCGAGGGATTGTGTCTCGGCCCGATGTGGAGGGTTCGTCGGGTGTGCAAAAATAAACGCCTTTCCCGACCAAACAGATCGCGCTCGGGCTGCATTCGCAGCCGGGTCCACGTCGTGCACGTCAATGTCGTTTCCCACGGGGCGTTTGTCCCAACTGGTTCGTCGCAGCTTGCCATTCTCCCATTGAGAATCGACGATACCCGAGAAAGATGCGCCCATCGTTTGGGTCTCGGATTCGTTCGCCAAACGCAACGTCATTTTTTCTACCACCGCGTACTGCGCGGTATCGCCCAATCTTCGAGCTATTTCGATTCTACCGTTGGCGCCCCATTGACCTCGCATGAGCATTTTGGCGCCCGAGGCGGGAGCCGCGGCGGTCGGAGATGGTTTGGCAGGTGCAGGTGATCCTGCTTTGGGCGGCGCCGGAGCTGCTCCAGGCTTTGTCGGTGATGCTGCAAATTTGCCTTCAACTTCGTGTTTGCCGCGTTCGTCCAGGAGCTCCAACGAGCCGTCTTTGCCAAGCAACAATATCGCGGGAGGTCCCGCTCCGAGCACCGGAATGACCATTTCCTCTGCGGTTAATTCGAGACGTTCCGAATCCATACGTCCATCGGGACGTTTCTGAATCCAAACGATTTCTTTTTTCGTCAAGACGCCAAAGGCTCGACCATCGCCAGGGAGGATTTTGTCGATATCGACCATGCCCGTATGAAATGGGCGCCCAGCACTTGGATTTTTCCCATCGAGGTCCGTGAGTTGCACGAAATACTCATAACCAATGGGCGCATCGCATGTCGTTGCTGGCTCACCAGGTTTTACCTCTGGGCAGGGTTTGTCGCCACACGTGCCGACACAAGGACCTGGCGCGGTTTCGATTCTTTTTGCAAGAATGGCAAATCCGCGAGCGACAGGCACAACCTCGACCGGGTGTACACCCTTGGGAAATGAAATCGAACTGCCCGAGCCAGCGCTTGCGCCTGCCGTGGTCAATGGTTTTACACGATTGCCTTCGGGACTCGACCACACGGCCAAACCCCCGTGCGTTCCAAACCCCACCGCAAATCCGCCTTCTTTTGCCAATGCCCCGATTTGCTGCACATTTTGCAGCGAGCAACGCTCCGCATTCGCATTGGCCGTCGTTGGCTCCGCCACCGCTTGGTTCACAATCGGAGGCGGTTTGGGTTTCTCAACCGGTTTTACCGGAGGCGAGGGAGTGCACGCCGCGAGGACGCCGGGCAGAACTGCAAAAACGAGGGGCCAAGTCAACTTCATAGGCGTGAATACGGGCAAATAGCGGGAACCAACGCCCGCACCCTGCCATGGCATGTTGCGTGCCGCAAGTTTATTCGAAACCTTTGACGAGCGTCGACTTTTCAGGTTGTCCAACAGCCGGGACGTACACCGCCGTTCGACGGCAAACACAGACCTCTCCAAACCCATGTTCTAGCTCGACCGAGAAAGCGATTCATGCGACGCTCGTGGTTCAATTTCCATGTTTGCCGGATGAAACACCATGTCGACGAACCTTGCGGGTACGCGAAAGACAAACTGGCGAAGGTGGCTGCGAAACGTTGCCCTGACGCTGGCTGCGATTGTCGCTCTGGGCCTCTTGAGTCTCATTCCAGGACGACCTTTGCCGATTGTGCCAACGGACCATCCATTGCTCGAAGAAAAACCCTTTGATGATTTCGTACTGGCAAAAAAGAAGCAATCGGCCGAGAGCAGCGTACGTTCAGGCAATGATGAGAAATTCATACGCCGCTCGGACAAACCTACTGGTCTGGCGTTCCTCTACATTCATGGTTTTGGTGCGTCACGCGCCGAGGGTGAAGGCGTTGTGGATAAACTCTCCGAAGTGTATGCAGCGAATACGTATTACGTGCGATTGCCTGGGCACGGAGCGGACAAGGAAGCACATTTAGCGGCAAAACCAGAAGAATATTTTGCAACCGTCGAAGAAGCATTTCATCGTTTTCGTCCACTCGGGGAAAAACTCGTAATTTGCGGATCGTCACTGGGTGGACTCTTGTCGGTTTGGCTTGCCGCACGGCATCCGCAGGACGTCGCGGGTATCGTCGCGGCCAATCCATTTTTTGATTTTGGCGATCCGATGTCGTTCTTGATTTCTCGGCGCATGGGCATGCCTCTCATCGAAACCATTTATGGAAAAGAACGTTTTGCTGGATGGAGCACAGACCCCGAACATCGCCGCGTGGAAGGTTATGAAGCTTTCTGGATCACCACCCAATACTTTCGTGCCCTGAATAACCTCGATGATTTGCGACGAACCATTGCGACGCCCAACGTCGTCCACAGCATACGGGCACCGATGCTCATGTTTTATTATTACGCCAACGAAGAGCATCAGGATCGAGCCGCAAGCATTCCGGCGATGCATCACTTTTTTGGTGAAACGGGCGGCGCGGCGAAGCACCCGCTTTCGCGCGAAGTCGCCATTGCCGACGGCAACCATATTCTCTTTTCAGATTACGTGCGCACCGACAAAGAAACGGTCCTGCGTGAAACGCGAGCGTTCATCGATGCGTTGATGGCCCAGAAAAACTAGCCTATGCGTAAGCTCACTTGGGCGGCGGAACGTATGCCTGACAGGCTTTGTCGATGACGGGCAAAGCATCGAGGAAAAACTGATCGTAACTCGAGGCGCAAACGTCACCAATGAAGCCGTTTTCCCCGAAGTTATTGGTAAAACCAAGCATTTTCGACGCCGGCGTCGCTCCACACGGATTGTCCAATTTTCGTCCAATGAGCGACAACACGACAATGTTTTGCGCAATCCCGCCCTTGTGCTGAATCACCGTCGAAGACCAATCGTCGGGCGTGCCTCCCGATCCGTAACTCATACACGACATACCATCACAACCATCTTGCACATCGTCTTCATCGGTAATGACCACGAGCACCAAAAGCGAATCTTTTCGGCTGAATCCCGCATTACACGCTCCGGGCGCATTACGCGCGGGGTCGAGCGCATTCATGAGCGCTCGCGCAGGACGCTCGTCGCTATTTCCTCCCGTTCCAAGCTGCGCCACGCAGGAAAACTTTGCCGCCAAATTCGCTTCGCCATCCGTGAGAAATCGGCCTCCTCCCACGAACGGCGTGCACGTGGAATTGCTCGAACCAGGACCGTTCGTTTGCGTAATCAAATCGCCAATCAATCCACAACCATTGTTTCCACCATAATCGTCCGTCGATACGACACCCACGTGATAACTCTTGGCGCCCGACAAACGCTCCTGCATTCCCTTGACAAACCCTCCGAAGCTCGCAATGAGGCTCTGCTGCTGGTCGGCCATGCTGCCGGAATTGTCGATGACGAACAGAACGTCGACGTTTGGACATGCCGCCGGACCGTCGCCGCCTTGACCACCCATTCCGCCAAACCCAATTCCACCCTCTCCACCAGCTCCGTTCGATGCCCCGGTTCCTTTCGTGCTTCCACGTGTATCGTCCGAAGCCGAACATGCAAAGACAAACGATGCAGCAAACATGCTGACGAGAAGTGAACGCCAATGTGCTTGAAACATAGGTGAAGCCTCCTTGCTACGAGTGTACAGGAAGCTTCGTCAGGCGAGCGGTCTGGGAATCATTCCTCCGCGCTGGGCGCAGGCAGAGGCTCTTCGTCTGGCGGCGTGGAAGGCAAGAGCCGCGAGACTGCGTTCGAGAGATCGTCAAAGAGTGAATACGCAACAGGTGTTGCCAACAACGTGAGCAAGAGCGCGAGAGATTGTCCGCCGATGATGACGAACCCCGTCGCTCGGTTTGTCCCGGAACCCGCGCCGCTCGACAGCACCAACGGAACCATGCCCGCGACAAACGCGGCTGTCGTCATGAGGATCGGACGAAGACGATCCTTGTTCGCCAGCAAGATCGCTTCGAGACGATCCATGCCCTTCGCTCGCAACTGAAGCGTGTGATCGATCTGCAAGATCGAGTTTTTCTTGACCACCCCGAAGAGCACCAAGATACCAAGCATCGAGAAGATGTTGAGCGACTGGCGGAAGATAATGACGCTGATGATCGCGAACGGAATCGTCAGCGGCAAACTCAACAAGATCGTGATCGGGTGGAGCCACGACTCGAACTGCGCCGCGAGCACGAGGTACATGAAGATGAACGACAACAAGAACGCGAGACCAAAGTTCTTCGCGGCTCGTCCAAGCTCACGCGAACGCCCTGTCGCTCCTGCCGCATAACCAGGCTCCATGTTCAGCGTTTTCGCCGCAGCATCCAGCTCCGCAACGATCGCTCGCTCGGAAAAACCCTTCTGCAGGTTGCACATGACCATGACCTGCTTCTGGCGGTTGAACCGATCGATCTTCGCCGGTCCCGTGCCCTCCGAAAACGACACGACGTTCTCGAGCGTCACCGGACCAAGCTTCTGCGAAGGCACCGTGAGCCGCTCGAGACCCTGTACGTCCGAGCGATACGACGGGATCGACCGCACGTGCACTTCGTACTGTTCACCCTTCTCGTTGTAGTTTGTCACTTCGTACCCGCCAACGAGAAGTCGTAACGAGCCCGAAATGTCGGCAACGTTCACACCAAGATCCGCGGCCTTTTTGCGATCGATGTGCGCGCGCAATTCCGGTTTGCCCAAGATGAGGGACGAGTCGGCGTCGACGACACCAGGCATCGTCTTCAGCTTCTTGAGCAAAGCATCTGCATAACCCGAGATCTTCGTCAGATCGGGGCCCGTGATCTGGTACATGACCGGAAAGTTCGCCCCGCCGCCCGAGAACGCGTTCACCGGACCTACCGACATGCGATAGTTTTTCCCGTACTTCGGAATGAGTTCCGCGCGGGCTTTGTCGATGATTTCAGTTTGGGATAACGAACGCTGATTCGCCGGCTTGAGCTTCACGTACACAGCCGCAAGGTTTGGCGTTTTTTGCGGATCGTCACCGATCGTGGTGATTGCGTAGAGCACACCCGGCATCTGTTCGATCTCGGTCGCCATTCGCGTCACGAGCAAACGTGTCTCATCAAGGCTCGTGCCTTCTGGTGCACGCACCGTGGCCTGAAATTGCGACTCGTCTTCTTCCGGAAGGAAGTTCGCGTTCGCACGACCCGCAAGCACGGGAATCGACACGAGCGCGAGCACGCAGGACACGACAATCACCCAGCGATGCGCCATCGACCAACGAAGAACCTTCACGTACGTACGTTCGATCGCGCCGTAGATGCCTTTGGATTCACCATGGCCGTGCCCAATGACCGCATGCGTCGCGGGTTCGTCTTTCCGATACGGTGATGCCGGCTTGTGTTTGTCGAAGACGTTTCGCAACCACTTCGAACACATCATCGGCGTGAGCGTGAAGCTCACGAGCAACGACACCATGATCGAGAACGACATCGTCAGTCCGAACGAACCCATGAATCGTCCGACGATGCCGCCCATGAAGCCGACCGGAAGGAATACGGCAACGAGCGAAAGCGTCGTGGCGAGAACAGCGAGACCAATTTCCTTGGTGCCGTTCACCGCCGCCGTCATGGGTTTTTCCCCATGCTCCTCCATGCGCTTGTAGATGATTTCGAGCACGACGATCGCGTCGTCGATGACGATGCCGACTGCAAGCGTGAGTGCGAGCAACGTGATCGCATTCAGCGTGAACCCTGCGGCGCGCATGATGCCGAACGTGCTGACGATCGACGTCGGAATCGCAATTGCCGCGATGACCGTGCTGCGCACGTTGCCAAGGAACGCGAGCACGATGAGCGCCGCGCACAACGCACCAAGCACGAGGTGTTCTTTTACCGCGCCAACCGCGTTCTCGATGAACTCGGATTGATCACGCGCCACGTCGATCGAGTAACCCTGCGGCAACCGTGCAGTGACATCCTTCAAGCGCTCTTTGATGAGATGCACGACTTCGATCGTGTTCGTCCCACTTTGCTTGCGGATGTTGAGGATGACCGTGGAGCGTTGTCCTTTGAAACCAGCACTTTCCGGTTCGGCCATGCCGTCTTCGACCGTCGCCACATCGGTCACGCGAACGGGGTATCCGTCCTTCGTCGCAATCACGATCGCGCCGAGTTGTTCGACCGTTTCCACGCGACCGCGCGTGCGCAGCGTGAGTTGACGTGCACCTTGTTCGACACGACCGCTGGGAAGCTCAATGTTTTGTGTCTTCAGGGCCCGTTCGAGTTCGGGCGCAGAAATGCCGTACTTTTGGAGTTTTTCCGGATCAACCATCACGTTGATTTGTCGGGGACGACCACCGATGATCAACACTTGGCCGACGCCATTGAGCGATTCGATTTGACGTCGAAGGGTCTTGTCGGCGAACTCGGTCACTTCACGAACGTTGTCGGGGCCGGAGAGTGCGAGCGTGAGGATCGGCGTCGCATCGGGATCCATTTTCGTGATGACCGGAGGTTGCACACCGGCCGGCAAATCAGCCTGAATGGCGCTGACTTTGTCGCGAACTTCTTGAGCGGCGACTTCAACGTCTTTTTCCAAGACAAACGTCACGAGCACTTGGCTGACACCTTCAGCCGAGATGCTTCGAAGTTCATCCATGCCGCTGATCGTGTTGACCGCGGCTTCCACCTTGTCCGTGATTTCACTCTCGACTTCGTCGGGTGCGGAGCCAGGCAACACGGTGATGACCGAGACGACGGGGAAATCGACTTTGGGAAAACGATCGACACCGAGCTGCAAGTACGCAAAAAGCCCGATGACGCTGAGGATGAGGATGATCACCGTCGCGAAGACGGGTCGCTTGACGCTGATCGCAGCAAGCCATTGCATCGTCGGACCTACTTTCTTTCAGCCGCTTG
>JBGAOI010000194.1:0-10719 GCA_044221885.1 Polyangium sp. (in: bacteria) | reverse complement strand
AGGTGGGAAAATGTGCCAGCCACTTTTGGGGCAGCCACTTTATAACCCTCACGAAGGTGCTAACCCGGACAAAGGTGCCAACCACTTTTGCGGCCTTCCCGGCCTTCCGAGGACCTTCCTACGAAGGTGCCAACCAAACGATCGACCACATTCGACAGCCATTGGTTTTTGGCAACCTGCATAACGCAGCCATCGATGGCTCTGCATTCCATCAATGATATGCATCATCTCGTCTTCGGACAAGGTGAACAGAGGGAACTCAATGCCTCGCCCCTGGTCGACCTCAAACAGTTGGATAGTTTTGCGAAACAAACTTCACACGCAAAACCATCTTTGCCAAGCATGAATAACCGCGCAATCGTCGATGTTACGCCGCCAATAATATGTGCATGACGGCAATGGCTAGGTTTGTCGCCGTCGGAACAGTTGCATCATTTGCTGCATATTGCGCAGATGGATAGTTTGCTGGGGCAAACGATCCCGGAGGAAACAACACGTTGACGTTGCCTTGTCGATATTCTAGCGAACACCTCTTGTATTCACTACGAAATTCACGATGCCATGCACCATAGATTCTCCCCAATTCAGGGTTTGTTGTATGGTACAACGGCTGCCTGGATCGACGCCGCCGATTTGTGGTAGCAGATGCAGGTCGATCAGGAGGAATCGCCGCTCTGGCGATTAGTTGCCGTCGAAATACTAGTGCGGGAGGTTCCGGAGCGCAGGCTTCCGTCAATGGGACAGTCTTTCGTTGCTCGTGAATGAGCTGGCGGATTTTTTCTATACGACTGATGCCATTTAATGCAGCAAGCTGCGGCAAAATCTCATGTTTAAGCGTAATGGTCGATAAGAACGGCGCAATATCACGAGGGCGCCCGTGTTTGTACCAGGCGGTACGATCAAATCGAAGAAAACGTTGCTCGCAACCCTCGAGCAAAAATGGCGCACTCGACAAACCAGTCCATTCCTCGATTGAATTGACAATACCGGCATTTTCCGGATTAGCAAGGATGTATCCGAGCAGTTGGAGAACAGCGGCATCATCGAGAACTTGCGTGGCAGTATATCGACGGGACCACAAAGCGTGTTTTCTGCCGAGAAATCGATTGACATTCACGGCAACTTGCCCGTTCAGATACGCCATGAATGCAGCGAATTTGCCCTTCGGGGCCCGCATGAGCAAATGGACGTGATTGCTCATCCATACGAATGCATAAATCTGGACCCCGAAAAGTTCGACGCCGCGAGCCATGACTTTGCCAACGATGTTGGGGATCGAATCGGTAAACGTTTCGATAGGAACTTCGGGACGTGGACGATCAGGTTTTTGCTCGGAAAATGCAATCGCTGTCGTTAGTTCCGCTGTTGCAGCAATGCATGCTCGACCGCGTTCGCGCATAGCCATTCGGGTTTCGATCTCGATAGAATCGCCTTCCGCTTGGTTCCACGCATTTGGACAACTGAGGGGTTCGAGCGCGAAACGCTGTTCAACAGTACGGATGGTCACGAAGTAAACTTCGGAGGGTAGGAATCGCCGTTCGTTGCGCATACCCTTCTATCGTTTCGAGCGCGTCGCGAGTTGCGTAAATTTTTCAAAAAAGTGGCTGGCACCTTTGGGCGGACCCGGCACCCTTGACCCGCCCCAAAAAAGTGGCTGGCACCTTGCACCTTGGCTGACACCTTGGCTGGCGCACCTTGCACCTTGCACCACCTTGCACTGGCTGCTCGTTGCTCGTCCGGACAAATCGGTCCGTCCCGGCACGATTCGTAGCGACGTATCGAGAGAACGTGCTACAGCCTCGCCGATGGAACGTACTACAGAATCTCCAGCTGCGTCGGGCGAACCGGCAGCGGACGAAACATTTGCCAAGCTTGGCCTCTCGACCGCAACCTTGACTGTTATCGAACAACTTGGATTTGAACGGCCCACACCCATTCAAACTCAAACTATCCCTTTGCTGCTCGAAGGCCGCGATCTCGTCGCACAAGCCCAAACTGGAACCGGCAAAACCGCTGCCTACGGATTACCCCTTGTCGAACTTGTCGATCCCGAGCATCTCTGTGTCCAGGCACTCGTACTTTGCCCCACACGCGAACTTGCCGTCCAAGTATCAGAAGCCGTGTATTCGTTCGGAAAATCGCAACGTATTCGTGTTCTCCCCATTTATGGTGGTCAGCCCATCGATCGACAATTGCGAGTCTTGTCGGCAGGTACACATATCGTTGCAGGCACCCCAGGTCGTATTTTGGATCACATTCGCCGAGAAACCCTTGACTTGACCCACGTCCGCACTGTCATCCTCGATGAAGCCGACGAAATGCTTGCCATGGGCTTTATCGAAGATATCGAGACCATCTTGGCTGAATTGCCTCCCGAACGGCAAACTGCACTTTTTTCTGCAACCATGCCGGCTCCCATTGCGCGATTGTCGAAAAAATATTTGCGTGATCCCCACCGCATCAAAATTTCCTCCGAAGCACGCAATGTACCCGTCATTCGCCAATCGTTCTATCAAGTGGGTTCCGCGCAAAAAATGGATGCCCTCTTCCGCGTACTCGACATGGAAACACCAGGGTCGACCATCATTTTTTGCAGCACCAAACGCGCCACGGAAGAAGTCGCCGAGCACCTTCGTGGACGTGGGTGCCTTGCAGATGGCTTACATGGAGACATGAATCAGCGGGATCGCGACCGCGTGATGCGTCGATTCAAAGAAGGCCGCATCGAATTGCTCGTGGCGACCGATGTCGCCGCTCGAGGCCTCGATATCGAAACCGTTACGCACGTCATCAATTACGACATTCCCACCGATGTTGAATCCTATACGCATCGCATTGGCCGCACCGGACGTGCAGGTCGCGAAGGTGATGCCATTACGCTCGTCACTCCGCGCGAAATTGGCCAATTGCGATTCATCGAGCGGTCCACGAAAGCACAGATTCAAGCCATGCGTTTGCCCACCGATGCCGATCTGGCCACTCGCCGGCGCGAAGTCCTCAAGCAATCGCTCGTGCAAACCATCGAAGCGGGCGGCCTTGATGCCTATATCACAGTCGCTGCAGATTTGCTGAAAACACACGATCCCGCACTTGTTGTCGCTGCGTCGCTAAAATTGCTCGGTGCGTCCGAACCTTCCAGTACGGCTGCTGCCGCAGCCATTCCACCGCCGGCGCCATCGCGTCCCGAGGGCGGAATGGCGCGATTGATGCTCAGCATGGGTCGTCGCGAAGGATTACGTCCAGGCGACTTGGTAGGAGCCATTGCCAACGAGACTGGAATGCCTGGTCGAGACATTGGAGCTATCGATATTTTCGAGTACGAATCGTTTGTCGAAATTCCGCATTCAAAGGCCGACGAAGTGACTCAGGTGCTCATGGGCACAACATTGCGCGGACAAAAAGTTCGCGTTGAACGTGTGCGCGGAGCAGCCTTCGAGGAAAAACGTAGGGCATCCGATGTCCCGCCACCTCGACTGCCCGAACCTCCGCGCGCTCCCAAAGCGGCTACGCCCGTTCAACCTCCGGCATCCCTGGCACCTGTGCTTGCTCGCGACACGCACGAGCGAAAATCCAAAAACGCCAGCGAACGCTCCTCGGACAAACCCCGCCCTTTCGCGCCTCGACCGCATAGCACAAAACGTGCTCCCGAAGGCAGAGGCGGAGACCGACCCCCGCGTCGACGGCATCGCGGGTAGGTCGTCATCGGCGGAGGGGCCTCAAAAGTGGCGGGCACCTTTGTTTGCACCTTTGTTTCGGTGAACATTGTTACACCTTCTAAAAGTGGCTGGCACCTTTGTTCGCTGGGAAGTCCTGGTGGATATATCGTCATCGCCAAAAACGGGGTTTGGCTGCATCGAGCGTCCAAGAGGAATCGCAATTAGGACGATGCAATAGGCAATTGACTGCTCCCATCTAGAAAAGTGCCTGGCACCTTCGAATGAGAGGTGGTTTACATCTAGAAAAGTGCCTGGCACCTTCGGAACACCTTCGGGCACCTTCGGAACACCTTCGGAACACCTTCCAGCACCTTCGGAACACCTTCTACGAGTATGTTCATTCACAAACATTAGAGTCGGGATTCGTGCTCATCGGCGTTTTCAGCTCCAAGCGTCAGTCGACCCTCAGTGTTCGAGCGCGTACCATGTAAAACCTGCGACGCTTCGATAGCCCATCCGCTCGTACACTGGAAGCCCCGCGGAAGTGGCATGCAAGACCGTTCGCGACAAACCCGTCGCCTCACTGGCGCTCGCCAATGACGCGCGCATAGCGGCGTCGGCATATCCTTTTCGTCGATGCTCCGGATGAGTTGCCACCCATGAAACGTAGAGCCGTCCACCGAGCGGAGCGGCAACGCTACACGCCACGGGAAGTTTGTCCAGGTATGCCACATACCCATGAAATGACTCGTCCCAAAAACACGCCTGACCCGGACCTTCGCGACCGATTTCTTGCGGAATTCCATAGGCCAGTGTATTGAGATCCACAAGATCGTTGCGTGTGGTTTGATCCTGCGCACGGCGTATCTCTAAACCCAATGGAACGGGTTTGGCCGGCGTGAGATCCTCGGCGACCATACCTGTCGTTGGCAATGCCGTCTTGAATTGAAAATCGGCCAAAACTTCACGAGATTCGTCAGGATTTCCCATCCAGGAATCGCAAGTGGACAACAACCAAGGCAATCCACATTCTTTGCCAATCTCGATGGCTGTTTGGCAACGACGAACCAAATCGTCGCGATCCTGCACAGGCGACGAGAAAGCAATGACATTGATGAACGCCATCGATGTGCCCGAAATCGCTACCGCCACCCCCGGCAATTGCTCTACACGATTGCCGGAAAAACGACGCGCAAATTCGCTCCACATTCCCAGGAATTGCGCATTGGATTCGATAATTTCATCCGCTACGTGCATCATGACCGACCTTTCCAATGATGTTCGACGTAATCACGAGGGGTTTCTCTTTGGCCCAGAATTGACGACGTTGGCTCCAAAGTCAAGCGCTCCAAAGTCATGTGTGAATCAACTAGCTACGTGACTACCCAGCCGTCCCCAAAGGTGCCCGTCCCCAAAGGTGCCAGCCACTTTTGTGCGTTTTGTCGAGGACAAGCGCGACCTGGTGGAGGTAAATGACAACCTCTTCGTGTGACAGGAGCCCTTCTTATCTGAGCTTCATGCTAAGTTATTTGCCTCGCCGCAGTTCCATGACGATGAACGGCATTCCCGTCGTTTGATCGATGTCTGCGTCGAACCCGGTAACGATGTTGTCGCTTTCGACTTCGGCGGCGAGCCGTGATTCTTGCCGGAAACGAGCACGTAACGCGTCACGTTCGACGTAGTTCGTGCGTCACTTTGAGCGCCGAACGCCGGTTTGTCTCAAGATGCACAGCCTCGTAGACCGCACCCCGCCTTTCGCAATGCATCGCACGATGCAATAACGGCCGGCAAAAACAGCCCCCGCTGTCAACTCAGTCGACACGCGAACCTCCCCAATCCTTCACACTTCCCGGCAAAAGTACCTGGCACCTTTATTGTTAGGCAAAATTCTTTCTTGCAAAAGTGCCTGGCACCTTTAATTTGGGAACTTTTCATTTGGCACCTTTATTTGTTAGACAACATCCTTTTTCACAAAAGTGCCTGGCACCTTTATTTAGGCACCCAGCTTTATGTATGCTCCTCGCATGAAACCACTCCAAACCTTGACGGCGACCTTCGTCGCTATCTTGGCACTCGGCATCTTCTTGCCAAGCTGCAGTGACAGTGACCTCCAAAGTGATTGCTCGGGCGTCTGTGGATGCCCTGTCGATACGACACTCACCTTCACCGCAACGGTCCAGGACAAAGCAACAGGAACGCCCCTGTCCAATATCGAGCTCTTTTGTTTTGGCGAGAAAACTCCCGTAGCCACGAGTGACGCAATGGGAGCCTTGAATTTTTCTATCCAAACCCAAGAGATACCTGGATGCGGATATTCACGTTGCACCAAGCTCCGCTTCCATGATCCCTCGGGGGCCAAACTGGACCTTGAAGGCACGTATTACACATTCAACGACACGATCGTGAAGATGTAGCGGCAACGTTCATGGAAGCTGGCACAATCATCGACAATCGCTTCCATATTGCTGCCCTCGCCGGAGCCGGCGGCATGGGCGCAGTCTACCGCGCCCATGACGTCGGTACTGGAAAAACTGTCGCCATCAAGCTCATCCATTCGCACGACCCCACGGATCGAGCTCGTTTTCTGCGTGAAGCGCACGTCCTCTCGAGTTTGTCTCACCCAGCCATCGTC
Organism: Polyangium sp. (in: bacteria); assembly: GCA_044221885.1. Lineage (GTDB taxonomy): Bacteria > Myxococcota_A > Polyangia > Polyangiales > Polyangiaceae > Polyangium. The sequence goes on along the minus strand of JBGAOI010000194.1, from coordinate 4,431 downwards.
GCTTGTCTTGGCCACGGTACCTTATCCTCGGGCGAACCTTGGATGGCCATGGAATGGCTCGAAGGCGAAACGCTCGCCGACAAACTCGAACGGGGACCACTTGAACCTCATGACACACTCACGATTGTCCGCGCCATCGCCAGCGCCCTGGAACTCGCCCATGCTCGCGGAATCGTTCACCGCGACATCAAGCCCGGTAACATCATTCTGGAACGCAGCGAACCAGCCCGAGCTCACCTCATTGACTTCGGTGTAGCGCGATTACGTACGGCACATTCGTTTACCGAATTTGGCACGGTCCTCGGAACGCCAGCCTACATGGCACCCGAGCAAATTCGCGGAGCCAGTGAAGCTGATGACCGAGCCGATCTTTATGCCTTGGGAGTGATTCTCTTCGAATGTTTGACCGGGCGATTACCGTTTGTCGCGCCAAGCTTTATTGGCATCATGACGCAAGCTTTGTTCGAGCGTCCTCCACGGCTGCGCGACATCAATCCTTCCTTGTCACCCGCATTGGAATCACTCGTCGACGCCTTATTGGAAAAAGAACCCACTCGACGACTCGGCCCCGCCCGCACCGTAACAGAAGCGCTTCATTCCACCGAACTCGAGCATCGCTGCACCCACCCCTCGTCACGTCCGATAACACTGGGTTTGACCGAGGATGAATTGCAATTCGTCTCCATCGTTTTCGTTTCTCGTGACGCCCTTCCTCCAGAATCAGTCAATGCTGCAACCATTGCCGATCCAACCGAAGGACAACTCATTCCCGCCATTGAGCGAATCGCCGCACCCTTTCGTGGTCGAGTCGAAGGATTACACGACGGCACCGTTGTCGTCGCGTTTTCAGCCAAAGGCGCGGCCACCGACCAAGCAACCATGGCCGCCCGCACCGCCCTCGCCATTCAGGACCTCGGTCTCGGATTGCCTGTAACATTGGCCACGGGTCGCTCGAGCGCCCATGTAGGTTCGCTGTACTCCGACGCCGCCATGCGTGCGTCAGCGTTATGCACACATTGTTTGTCTCGCGAAACCTCTATCCCCATTGACGAAACGACGCGAGGCCTCCTCGATATGCGCTTCTCCGTCGAAAACCGCGACGGAGTGTATTTCTTGATGGGCGAAGATCCCTTCGGAGACCCCGGACGACTCTTGTGCGGAAAACCCGCGCCGTTTGTCGGACGCGAACGGGAAGTCTCCCTCATCGAACATATTTTCGACGACGTCATTCATGAGCCCCGTTCTGCCGCAGCCATTCTCGTCGGCGAAACAGGCACCGGCAAATCGCGCCTTGGTCGGGAACTATTGGCCATTCTCTCGCGCAGCGAACCAAACACCGAAATCTGGGTTGCTCGCGGCGAAGCTGTCCGTGCAGGCGGAGCATTCGGCATTCTCGCCAGCGCACTCCAACGAGCTGCCAACATTCGTGAAGGCGAATCGATGGATGTTCGTCACAAGAAACTTGCCGAGTTTGTTCAGGAACGCGTCACCGGCCCCAAAGCCGCATCAATTCTCGCATTCTTGGGAGAAATTGCCGAAACAAGGACTCGTCATAACACCGACAACCAGGAACTCCTAGCCGCACGCCGAGATCCCGTTTTGATGCGCGATCGTATTCGCTTCGCATTCGAAGACTTGGTGTACGCATTGACGGAAAATCGTCCGCTCGTTTTGCTGCTCGAAGATCTCCATTGGGGCGACTTGCCATCAATCAAAGTCCTGGAAATGGCCGCACAAAAACTTCGGGATCGACCCGTGTTCATCTTCGCCCTTGGACGTCCCGAATTGCTCGAAACGTTTCCGAAATTATTTACAGAATGGTCCCCTGCGACCATTCGCTTGAGTGGTTTGTCTCGGCGAGCATGCCAAAATTTCATCACCCGTATCGTCGGCGATCGAGTCACCGACGACGTAATGAATTCCCTCATCGAACGTAGCGCCGGACATCCCCTATTCCTCGAAGAATTGGTCCGTATCATTGCCGAAGCGTCACCAGGTTCCGGCAATTCGCTCCCCGACACGGTCCTAGCCATGGTGCAATCACGTGTGGCCAAAGTTCCCGCAGAAGCTCGGCGAATCCTTCGAGCGGCGAGTATTTTTGGAGAAACGTTCTGGCAAGGTGGCGTTGCCACGTTGCTCGGAGCAACCGATACCGAGTCAGACATTCAATCCTGGCTCGGAATGTTGCTCGATTGGGAATTCATCGAAGCCAAAAGAACGTCGCGGTTTCCTTCCCAAGCAGAATTTCGATTCCGACATGCTCTTGTCCGCGAATCCGCGTACGCCATGTTAACCGACATCGATAAAACCACGGGACATGCATTGGCTGGCGAATTTTTGGAAAAAGTCGGAGAAACCAGTGCCGCCTGGCTCGCCACGCATTTCGATCTCGCCGAACAACGACAACGAGCTGCCCCGCATCATTTGCAGGCCGCGCGCGATGCGCTCGTCGGCGGCGATTTCGATGCCGTGAAGCTCCATTCCGATCACATCATTCGTTATTGCCCCGATACGACCCTCATTGGCGAAGCTCGAGCTCTGAAAGCCGATGCCGCACAATGGCAAGGCGAATTCGAACAATCTGCGCAATTGGCGGAAACAGCCATACAGGAGCTCGAACGCGGCAGCACAAAATGGTTTGGCGCAGCAATTACCCTCGCAATTGCGTCGTTACGGATCATCAAACTCGAAAACCATCGCGAATTGTGCACTGAGCTCATTCAATGGGGCGCTGAAAACGAATGGACTGATGCCTATATCGAAGCCGCCATTCGTATCGGACTTCAGACTTACATCGGCGGACAATACCAAATCGCACAACAATTGCTCAAACCGGTCACCCGATTGTTACAACGTCGCTCCGCCTATGGTCCTCGAATCCAAGCCCTCTTCGAACTCTTGCAGGCTGCGAATACAACCGTCGAATGGCGATATGACCGAACCTTCAAACACTCCTTGGAGGCTGCGCGAATCTTTGCAGAAATTGGCGATATTCGCACCGCCGCCGGTCAACGTCTCGACGCATCGTTTACACTCATCGATCTCGGATTGTTCGACAAAGCCATTGAAATCTGTAAAGAGCTCATCATCATTGCAGAACGACTGGCCATCCCGCGCATGAAGTCCATTTCGACCACCATGCTTGGTACGGCATTTTTGGCCTCAGGGCATATTGACGAAGCATTCGTTACCCTCACGGAAGGCAAGAAACTTCTCGATGTAATGGGCGATGCCCGCAATGGCGGTTCATTGCGGAACAAACTCGGCCGCTGCCATCGATTACGCAAAGAATACGACTTGGCCGAAAAGTACCTCGATGAAGCCGAAACCATGCTCAGTGGTTTACCCCGCATGCGCGCCATGACGCATGCACACAAGGCCGTTTTGTTTGTCGAATTGAAACGTACGAATGAAGCTCTCGAGCACGGTTCCAAAGGAATGAAACTCCTCGAAGAACTCGGAAGAATAGGCACGGACGAAATTCTGGTCCGCTACGCCCATGTTCAAAGTTTGCGTTTGGCAGAACGTTGGGACGATGCCGACCGCGAACTCATCAAAGCCCAAGAACGCCTCAACTGGATGGCAAGTCGCTTCGACGACGAATCCGTCCGACATACCTTCTTGACCAATGTCGACGAAAATCACCGCGTGAGCCAGATGCAGCCCGTTGTCGACATATCACCGCCAAATCTCCCAGAATCGTGATCCGTCACACGCAAATGTGAAACGAAACACCGTTCTTGCGAAGTAGAACATCTCATGCCACGCTCGGGTGGATCACCCGAGGTAGTGTGTGAACATCAAAAAAGTCCTTCTTGTAGATGACGACGAGTACGTCCGCCGAATTGCAGCCATGTCGCTGCGCAAGCTCGGCGGCTTTGAAGTCCTGCTCGCCGGTTCTGGTGCCGAAGGGCTCGTCATGGCCGAACAATTGATCCCAGACCTGATTCTGCTCGACATCATCATGCCAGGACTCGATGGAATCGTGACCATCACGGAATTAAAGAAATCTCCCCAAGCCAAGGCGATTCCGGTTATTTTTCTGACCGGGGCACGCGAGCTGACGCCACCGGAACGTGTACGCGCATTGGGTGCGCTGGACGTGATCTACAAGCCGATTGATCCATTACGTCTACCATCGCAAGCACTCGAGATCGTCGCCGCTTCCCGAAAAAAGTAATTGGTTCGTCGCGGTCGATTGCGCCAAATCGACCCGTCCCCATTACGTCGTGGATTCGTCCCCCGGGATCACCCCAATGGCCGAACCGGCGCGAATCAACGCTGCAACGAGATCTTCGATTTTCACGGGTTTGCCGATGAACTCATCCATCCCGGCGGCAATGCACATGTCCCGGTCCGATTGCATCACATTGGCGGTCACCGCAATGATCCGCGGCCGATGCGCCACAACCCCGGGCATACGTAAGCGTC
>JBGAOI010000193.1:0-10720 GCA_044221885.1 Polyangium sp. (in: bacteria) | reverse complement strand
CCGAACCTGTTCGTACCGTAACGCCGGATCCTTGGACAACGTGGGAGCTGCGCACCCACTGGAAGCAGCCCGCCGTGGCTCCTGAAACGCCTCCGACGACGTTCGAAGAACAGCGAATCGCCCACAACATCGCGATCGAACAGGGCAACGATACTCGTGCCGCCGCGCTTTTCGACGACGTGCGAAAGCAGCTTCGACCCATCTCCGCGTCGTTTGTCGGGGGCGTGGAACTCGTTGGTGTACGAATGATCGACGGCGTGCATCCGCGCCTCGACATTGTGTTTCGTTCGTCCGGTCCGATGCCAGCGGGTTCAGGCATGCTCGTCCGATCCAAGGTTCTCGAGCGAGCGCGTTTGTCTCTGACGATGGCGGATCCGACCTTGCGTGAAGTGGGGCAACCGCTGGCCATTCCGCCCACGCGTTTTCGCAAAGGATTTTTGTATGTGAATCCCGTGTCGATCGTGAAGCGACCGGGCAGGGAAGTTTATCAAGTATTGTGGAATGGTCGCGGGCGACAACCGGTACTTGTTGCGGGCACACGAACAAACTCCGTCGATGTGCTCGAATTGCAGTGAGTAGAGCGAGGAAATCGTGGACCAACCCGTCGTCGACAAAATGTTTGCAATCAAGTTTGCCCAGGAGTGGATTGCGGCGTGGAATGCGGGTGATCTCGAACGGATTTTCTCCCATTATGCGGACGACTTCGAGTTTTCGTCGCCATACATCATTGAACGTGGGTTTTCTCCGGCAGGTGTATTGAAGGGGAAAGACGCAATGCGCCCGTATTGGTCGGCTGGTCTTGCCGCCAAACCAGCCCTGCATTTCGACATCATCGCCGTGTTTGCTGGCGTGAACACCGTGTCCATTTCATACTCGAGTCGTGGGCGCAAGCGCGCGTGCGAGACGTTTTTATTCGACGAACGAGGACGTGTCATTCGATCGATGGCGACGCACGCCTTGGAGATGCCGCAGGACGAGCATTCCTGAAATTCCGCAGGTTGTCTGAAAATGGGAAAAGCAGGCAATTTTTCTGTTGTGGTGTGGGAAATTCGCGTAACGTGAGAGCATGACTCGGAAGCTCGAACTCGACGCGAAAGCACGCATTACCTTTCTCACGGGAGCCGGCGTTTCAGTGGCTTCCGGCATTCGGCCATTTCGAGGTCCGGGAGGATTGTGGAATGATGTCGACATCGAGAGGTGGGCGACCGGGGCGGCGATTGCTCGCGATCCGCAAGGATGTTTTCGTCAGCATCGTCAATTTGCCGCTCTGGTTGCGCAGGCTCAGCCGAACGCGGCGCATCGGGCGATTGCGGAGTTTGCACGGGTGCATACGCAGGGGCGCGTCGTGGTCATTACGCAAAACGTAGACGGACTCCATCAACGAGCGGGAAGTGAAAACGTCATCGAAATTCACGGTTCGCTGTTTCGATTGCGATGTCCGGATGAAACTTGCGGCGCGCGCATTCCATTCGATGATCCTGGCGATGCACCCGATAGTGCGCCGGTTTGTCCCACCTGTGGGCGAAACATGCGGTACGATATCGTTCTTTTTGACGAATATCTCGATCCCACGCTCGAGCGATCCGTCAAAGACGCTTTACGCAATTGTGATCTCTTTATTGCGGTGGGAACGAGTGGCGTTGTTTATCCCGCGGCCGACTATGTGCGCGAGGCCGATTATGCGGGCGCCAAAACGATGTTTGTGAATGTGGAAAAACCGATTCCGCCGAATCCTTATTTCGATGACGTCATTGTGGGCAAGGCGGAAGAGGTTTTACCCGCGATGCTGGGTGTGCAAGGTGATTGACCAGACGACGTGATTCATCAATTTAGCTGCCCACCCAAGGTAGACCGGCGCTGCATGAAATTCGGGGGTTTGGGGGGCATCGCCCCCCAACGTAAACTGGGCAGAGGGAAACTGCCGACAGCCGCGTCGCGGCTGTCGGCATGTTTTCCTGACCGGCGGTGGACGCGAAGCGTTCAACCGGCAAGCAAGTCGAATTTCTTCTCAGGGATAGTCGTCGTACGCATCGCAGCCGTCGTCGTAGTCGTCTTCGAAGTCTTCATAGTCTTCATAATCGTCATAATCGTCGCCGTAGTCGGGACCGTTGTTTTGCTCGACATAGATATTGATGTCCTGGCCATATCCACCATATCCGCCGTAGCCATAGCCGCCATAACCATAGCCGCCATAACCGTACTCCTCGTGTTCGTCCACGAAATGTCCGATGGGCGCGCCGTAGCCGTACCCGCCGTGAAAATGTCCGCGCCCAGCATGCCCGAAGCGGCGTCCAAGCGCGAGTCCTCGACCTGGTCCAAAGTTACGGAATCCGCCCCGACCAACGCGGCCTCGGCCAAAGCCCCCTCGGTTGTCTCCAGTCGTCAATGCATCGCTTGATTCGGCAGTCTCATCCGCGGTCATGGCTTGCTCGTCGATGGGCTCTTCGACCGTTGTTGCACATCCGGTCCCCATCGAAATGCCCATCAACCCGAGACCAAGCACCATCGCGAACTTTTGATACTGCGACATAGGTTGTATTCCCCTTTTTTTCGTTGGAGTATTCCAACGGAATCGGACCAGCGATGTTTCGCGTGTCCGACCTTGCTTGCTACCTTTGGCGGGGAGGTTCATTCGTCGACCCCCATCGGAGCGATTACATCAAAAATTGCTATCTCTGCGGGAAGAACAGCGGATTCATTTCGGACCGAGGTTTGTCGCGGACAAGAGCACGTTCCGGGCGGGATGCGTGCGAAAGTGCGTTTGCAGCATTGTGGATATGTGCTCTCGCTTGAATCTTATTTCCACCGGCACGTCCGAGTTGCGCTTCCCGCTTGCACGTTGGGCGCAGACAGCCTATGTCTGTGAGTCGAAGCGAATCGAACCTTATCCGGAGAACCAGGAGAATCATCATGCGTAACTTCTTTGCCCCCGTCGTTGCCGCTGCTTTGTCCACCGCGTTTTTGGGTTTTGCCGCTCCAGCTCGAGCCGGAGTTGTCGAGTCGTGTGGTCTCATCGAGATCAACGCCGATACGAAATGCGAAATGCGAGTCGACGGTGGGTGCATGACATCCTGCACGCCGATCAGCTTTACCGCGCAATGCTCGGCCCAGTTGTATGTCGATTGCAATGGCGGTTGCAATGCGATGGTCACTGCCACATGCTCCGCGAGTTGTGACACCGCATGCCAGGCGCAATGCAAGGTGGATCCCGCCAAATTCGATTGCGCTGCATCGTGCAAAGCGAGCTGTTCGGGCAATTGCGACGCACGATGTGCCGGTTCTGCCGATACCAATCGGTGCCGTTCGCAATGCCAATCGACTTGTGATGGCGAATGTAACGCGAGCTGCAAGGTGACGCCGCCGAGCGCCGATTGCAACGCGAAGTGCGAGGCGTCTTGCACCGGTTCGTGCGACGCTGATGCCAATATGCAATGCCAATTTGATTGCCAGAACAAGAGCTTCGCGATGTGCGAAAGCGACCTTCAAGGTGGTTGTGAGACGGCTTGTACCCGGCCCGACGGGGCGTTGTTCTGCGACGGTCAATATGTCGAGGTCGGGGACAAACTCGATGCTTGCGTCGCGGCATTGGAGGACGCTTTCCAGATCAAAGTCACTGGTTATGCCTACGGCGACGCCCAATGCAGCAATGGTTCCTGCACCGCCGAGGCTGGTGCAGGGTGCTCCTGTGCTCAAGTTGCTGTGGGCGGCGCTCACGAATCGACCACGACGGCTCTCGGACTTCTCGGCGCGTTCGCCGCGTTCGGTCTTGCCGTCAGCCGTCGCAAGAACCAGCGTGCGTGATCGCACTACTGCCTCATTTCGACTCACCTCAAAAAAACCAAAACGTCATTCATTGCGGATGCAGTGAGGACGTTCCCGCGGTAGGATGCGCACACCCGCGTGTCCGAAAGTCCTTCCGAAACGCCTCTTTCGCCACCCACGAGTGTGGCGCCCCAGCAGCGAAATCTTGCGTTTGCAGCCATTCTCTCCGCGTTGCTACTTACGGCTATCGATCAAAACATCGTTGGAAATGTGCTCCCACGCATCGTGCGTGAACTTGGCCAAGTGCACTTGTATGCCTGGGTTATCTCAGGTTATTTGTTGACTTCGACCATTGCGGTGCCCATTGCCGGCAAGCTCGGTGATTTGCATGGGCGCAAAATCGTGCTTCTCGGAGGCATTGCGGTATTGACCTTCGGAGGAGTTCTTGCGTCATTGGCCAATTCGATGGAGGCCATTCTGGCCACGCGAGCTTTGCAAGGAATTGGTGCAGGATTTTTGCAAGCTAGCGCGTTCGCGTCGATTGGTGATTTACTGGCTCCATCCGAGCGCGGTCGCTACACGGGGCTTTTTACTGCGGCGTTTGCTTTTGCCTCGATGGTTGGGCCGCTACTCGGGGGGATCATTGCCGATCGCTCGGGATGGCGTTGGGTTTTTCTGTTGGATCTGCCTCTTGGAATCATTGCTTCTTGGGCCATTGTTTACGGTTTGCCTGCGAATGCCCGTCCACTAAAAAAATCGGCGTTTGATTGGCGCGGAGCGCTTGCTTTTATCGGAACCATCGTTCCCATGATGCTCGCATTCCCATCCGGGAAAGTGGAAACGCCCAATACGCTGACGGCGTTGCGCATTCCGTTCATCCTGCTGTCGCTCATCATGTTTGCGCTTTTTCTGTTCATCGAAAAACGCGCGGAAGAGCCACTGGTTCCTTTGCATCTTTTTCGGCAACCCGTGTTTCCCGTCGCCGTTGTCGTGACGTTTCTCTCTGGCGGTGGCCTTTACGCAGCAGGCGGGTTCGTTCCGCTTTATGTGCAGAATGTTCTCGGTAAAACTGTCACCGAAGCAGGCGTGGTTTTTGTTCCGATGATGGTCACCCTCGTCATTGGCAATATCCTTGGGGGGCAGTGGTTGTCCCGTCGCGGGTCCTATCGTTGGCTCAGCGTATCGGGGGCAGTTGTGGCATCGAGCGGTCTTTTGGCCCTGTCCCGATTGGATGAGCATTCGACGATGGGGCAAGCCATGGAGTGTTTGGCCATATTTGGTGTCGGATTGGGCGTCACCTTGCCCATGTTGACCATTGCTGCACAAAATGCCGTCGAACATCGCTACCTGGGTGTGGCGACATCGCTCATACAATTCGCGCGAACGCTCGCCGGCAGCGTTGGTGTCGCCTCTTTCGGTGCGGTCATGGCCGCGCGCATGAATCGCGGAATGGCGGTTGCTTTGTCCGAAGTTTTTCTCATGGCGGGTGCACTCCTTGGTTTGGCAGCGTTTACAGCGTTGCTGCTTCGCGATCTTCCTCTGCGAAAAACCAATGCATAATTTTGACTTTGCCCATTGATTTGTTTCCCGAGAAGGTGCCCGTATGGATACGTCGACGAGCCCAAGAATTGTGTTTCTGTTCAACTGTTCGGGGTTTCGTGCGGACGGCAAGGCGGTTCATTTGGCCAAACTTGCAAGCTTTGATATCGCGTCCCCCATGGGTTTGTCATTATTGCCACGGGAACGAATGTCATTGCCGCCCATGCCTCTGCCCAAACGCATCTTGGTGGAAAAGATAGTTTCTGCCCGTCGTGATTCACTCGTATTGCGGGAACGATCGAAATCCGGCGCTGTACGGCTTTTGCGAAAAATTCGCTCGGCTTATCTCGAACTTGCCAAAAGGCTCGTGAATCGCAAGGCCCCGCCCGATAGGGACCTCATATTTTACGCATCAGGAAGTGGACCAATTCATTGATCGGCCAGACCCTGCCGTCATGCGCCGGGCGCTACATCGTCGGCGAATTCCACCGCGAAAAATGGCGCTTCCGTTGCCTTGCGTAAACGTGGGCAAACCCAAACCCATCGACGAGACATACGATTCGAATGGCATCACCGAAGTCATGTATGGAACGCCTGTGAGCCGTGGTGTCGTTATCGGCTTAGCGCGTGTCGCACGTTCCCCAGACGAAGCCACAGCCATTGAACCGGGGGAAATTCTGGTCGTCCCATTCACGGACGTCGGTTGGGCGCTGTGTTTCTTACGCACCGCCGGACTCGCTTCAGAAATTGGCGGCACGTTGTCGCATGGAGCCGTCGTCGCGCGTGGATGCGGTTTGCCCGCGATCGTGAATCTTCCTGGAACCACCAAACGATTTCGCACCGGGGACAAACTTCGCCTCGATGGTTTTACCGGCGAATTGAGGCTCCTAGCGCGTGCGGATGCCCCGCAATCTGTTGCACCTACTTCTTGATGACCACTTCGCCGCCGAACGTCATTGGGTAGGTGATGATCGCGACGCCACCTTTGGGCTGCGGGAACTTCGTCTTCTTGAAGGCGTCGGCGACACACGCATCGACCTTGGGGTTTTTCATGGTCGACTTCTGCACGGTCGCTTCTTTCACCGTTCCCAAGGGGCCTACCGTTGCCTTGATCGTGACCGTTCCCTCGAGCTTGCCCTGTTTGTCCGCGCCTAACGAGTAACACGCATCGAACGCTTTGATGTTGTCATTGATCGCTTTTTGGATGTCGGCATTCGACAAACTTCCCACGAGGGTTGTCGTTTCCGTGTTCGTCGTTGCCGTAGGGTTTGGCGGTGCGGTTGATGCCGTAACACTTGCTGAAGCGACGGGTGTACCGGACGTACCATCGCCGGTTGGCGTTGATGTGGCCGACGAGGTCGGTGTGGTCGTCGTTGTCGCGCTTGGCGACGGTTGAGGCTGTTTTACTGCAGGTTCAGGGCCGCAACCCAACGCTGAAGCAGACACGAGCCCAAGACAAACCCACACGAAACCCGAAGAACGCATGTCCCGAGTTCACGCCAAATCGAGCGTTGCGTCCACGGGAAAAACGTTCGTCGGGCACCATCAGGCTACGCGCACGCGGGCAAACCTCCGTAGCGAGATCGCACGCTTGTAAGCCGCTTCGTAGGCATTCGCCATCGTCCCCGTGTTGAACCTTTCGCGCGCACGTTGCGCACATCGTCCACGATCGAACGTGTCGAGCATCTGCACAGCATGCGCCAATCCCTCGACATCGCCGCTCGAAACCAGAAATCCCGTGACGTTTTGTTCGACGATTTCCGGAAACGATCCTCGGGCAAAACCCAACACAGGCGTTCCGCACAGCATCGCTTCGATGGCGACAAGACCGAAAGGTTCTTCCCAGTCGATAGGACAAACCAGCGCTCGAGCTCCTCGAAGCAGCGCCACTTTGGCTGCGTGATCGGCTTCGCCTTGATCGTGCACGCCGGGCAATTGCAATCGAGGGGCAACGTGTTTCTCGAAATACACCCGATCTGTGGGGTGAGTTCGGCCGGCCAAACGAATGGGCAACCCTACTCGGCGCGCTACGTCGATGGCGATGTGAGTTCCTTTTTCCGGCGCATATCGTCCGAGGTGCAGCAAGTACCCCGCGTCTCGAGTGCTTGCCGGATACCGCGATGGGGACAAACCATGGTGAATGACCGTTGCGTAGGCCAGAGGAATTTCGAGCTCCAACTGACGCTTGCTGATCGCGACGTAATACGCGTCAGGGTGCGAGGAATAGATCCGTGACAGACATTCATCGCGGTGGTGGTGCAGTGTGTACACAATCGGAACGTGCACGAATTTGCCGAGAGGCAAACCCAGTGCGCTGTTCAGGTGCACCACGTCGAACGTGCCACGACCAACCTCGGCCATGGCCCACGTCACATGGTTCACGTCGTCCGTACGGGTGGGTGGCCACGCGGGTTTGTCATAAAGCGCGCGCTTTCGGCCGCTGACAACAGCGTCTCCCGTCGTGAACACCGTGACGTTGTGGCCTCGGGCTGCGAGCTCCTCGGAAAGTTCGTAACAAAAGAGTTCCGTCCCTCCATAACCGCTCGGAGGTAACCGGATGAACGGCGTCGAAACCATGGCAATACGCATCGACAAACCTCAGCCGATGCTGACTTGCACGACGCGTGCCGAGTTCGTCGGGGCCGTACTCGAGGTTGGACGAGCGTTACAATCCGAGCGCGACTAGCCCTGTTGCTTCTGCCACTTCACCGCTCGAAACTTCAGCGTCTCGAACAGCGTTGGAGAGATCCGCTTGAGCACGTGGGCGGTCCAAGCCTCACGCGTGACCGGCATGAGCCCAATGTTCTTCTCGACCGAATGCAGGATGCGATCGGCAACGAGCTCGGGCGGAGGAGCATTGTTGATCAAGTTGTCGCCCAAGTCCTTCATCTTCCCTTCGGCCATTTGTCCGCGGTGGCGTCCAGCGTTTTGGATGTTCGTCTTGATGAACGAGGGACAAATCGCCGTCACACCAATGTTGTGCTGATGCAACTCTTCCCGCAACGCCTCGGACAAACCCACGACGGCAAACTTGGTCGTGCAATACGCCACGAGAATTTGCGTACCCACGAGTCCCGCGAGCGAAGCGATGTTCACGACGTGTCCGCCTCGACCGCGGGAAACCATTTTGGGCACAAAGTAATGACATCCGTGCACGACGCCCATCACGTTGATGCCCATGATCCATGACCAGTCTTCGAGCTTGGTATCGAGCAAACCGCCCGACACAGCGACGCCAGCGTTGTTCACCAACACATCGACGGCTTCGTGTTCGCGATGAACGTCTTCCGCAAACTTCGCCATGGCTTCGGAACTCGCGACGTCCACCTTGTACGTCCACGCGCGTCGCCCAAGACCGCGAACGCTTTGTGCCGTTTCTTCGACGGTTACTTCGTTGATGTCGGAAAGGATGGTGTCGGCACCTTCCCGCGCAAAAGCCAACGCTGTTGTCCGTCCAATGCCGCTGCCCGCCCCAGTCACGAGAACGAGCTTGTTCTCGAATCGTCCGCGTTTCATCGGGTCAAGAAACCGCTACGCAGTAGCGGCGTCAAGGGACGTATCGAGCGAGTCGAGCATCGCTTCGATCGCAGGTGGCCAGATCTTGTGCGCATCAGGCAATACGTTGCGGCTTTCGAGATCGTGATAGATGCCCAGCGCCCGCAACAAAAGCTCGCGCGCTTCATCTCGCTGCGTGCTGCCTCCATCCGCCAAAACACTCGCAGCACGGAAACAGAACAACGCTCGCTCGGCTTGGAATGACGCGACATCGGCTTGCGTCAGCAACGCCGTCGAGCTCGTTGCAGTTTCGAACGCAAGCTGCTCGGCCAACGTCATGCCCTCGCGAAACGCGATCAGTGCCTCGGTTGGTTCTCCCAAAGCGCGCCGAACGTGTCCAAGACGAACATAGGTCGACGCCACATCTCGCCGGCTTTGCACGTCACCAACGGTCGCGGCGAGTTCTTTGCGTAAAGACAAACAGTCTTGAAATGCTTGGAGCGCCAACTGTTTTTCACCCATGGCCCGAAGGACGTCTCCGATGCTTTCGACACATCGACCGAGAAGGCGCTGACGTTCGGCGCGATCCACGACGCGAGGCAAAAGCTGCGTGTGGATCTCCTTCGCCGACTGAAATGCGGCGAGCGCTCCAGGACCGTCACCCATGGCCAACATCGCTTCACCTACGCGATCCCGCACGAGCGCAACCAACGCGAGGTGATCGAGATCCTCTGGAAATTCTGCCGAGAGTTTTTCCGCGATGGCCCGCGCATGACGAAACGAATTTGCTGCCGCGGCTTCACGTTCGCCTTCGAGCAAGAGATCGCCAACCGTGACGTGGCACAACGTGACGCCCGTGAGAACACCAGCAATGGCTTCTTGAAACGCATACTCGCGTAGTGCTTCATCATCGAGTGCCGTTGCATCGCGGGGGTAAACGACACGGTCGACGAGGGGTCCCGCATCAATGCTGCAAGGGCGAGCGCGTACGGGGATCAAGACTGTTCGGCGCTTGCGTTCGAACTCCAGCGCTTCCTGGATCGCAGTTTGTACCGACGAACCTTCTTTCAGACCTTCGGGGCTGAGCAGGACGACGACAACGTCGGCGGTGGCGATGCGTGCACTTGGCGCATCGTCTGCCGGTTCAAGCGGGAACTCGCGAACCAGGCCGCTGGTCACGAGCGCACCGAGACGATGGCAGAGTTCGTCCCGCAACGAACGATCCGACAGATCGCTCCACACGAATAGCTCGGCAGCGTGGCTCATGATGGCGAGGGCATCATAGCGATCTTCGGGCGCGAAAATCCTTCGGTCGACGCCGTGAAATCGATGCTCGCATTTTGGTGTCGCGCCCGGACGCTGGGTCCTTTATAGGCGATGATTCGAAGGGATCTCTGGTCGATTGGTAGTGAACGACAAACGAACCTCGAGGACACGCACTCGATGCGAATTTTGATCACCGCAACGCCAGGGCTTTCTGCGACGGGAAGCATGTCGCCCCTCGCGATGGGGGGGCTCGATCTGCGTACGCGTCTCGGTCGCGACGACGCGGCGTTCGATGTCGTGTTCGCCGATCCCGACGAAGACTTAGCGGAACAAGTCATCGATGTTTTGACGCGCCGTTCGTGTGGTTCACGCGATTCCGTGATGCTCTACATCGCCGCCCGCACCTTGCTCTCGGTCGAAGGCGAACTGTTTCTCTGTCTCGATCCGGAAGAGTCGAACGTGGGAGATGCGCTTGCGGATGTTGCAGCGTCTCTGCGCGATGCGGCCCCAGGTTGGAAACTCATCGTTCTCGACCTCGTCGATGCTCGTATCGAAGTCGATCCCACGCGCATCCAAACGCTTGTTCGTGCAGCCGAAATGGCCATCGACTTTGCATCGAGCGGCATCGAACTGCTCATGTCGTTACGGTCGGAAGAAA
>JBGAOI010000192.1:0-10805 GCA_044221885.1 Polyangium sp. (in: bacteria) | reverse complement strand
AAGTGTGTTCGTCATGCCAATGCATAGTTCAATGCGGTCCTGGAACGACGTATTGCAATGGTTCGTGCATCGATACGCAAGTCGATCCAAAGCATTGCGGTAACTGTATGACGGTTTGCGGCGCGGGCGAAGTGTGTTCCGCAGGCCAATGCATGCTGCAATGCGGTCCTGGAACGACGGATTGCAATGGTTCGTGCATCGATACGCAAGTCGATCCGAAGCATTGCGGTAACTGCACGACGGTTTGCGGAGCCGGCGAAGTGTGTTCCGCAGGTCAATGCATGCTGCAATGCGGGCCTGGGATCACCAATTGCAATGGCGTTTGCGTTGACACCGACGTCGACCCGCAGCATTGCGGCAACTGCACAACGGTTTGTGGGGCCAATCAGTTCTGTGCAGCGGGTATGTGCAAATCGCCGATTGCGGTGACGTTCTTCGTCAATGAGTGGAACCAGAGCAAGCAACATACGTGGAGCCCAGCGACGAATACGGTGACGTTGTTTCACCAAACCCAAGCCAACGATGTGGATTGCAATGCGGCGGAAGGTTCGTCGCTTGTTTGGTTCGTCGAACACAGTGCGGACCATTTTGGCAATTACACGTATGGAACCCCGAGCGGATTCAATACGCAATACTTGACGCCCTATGCGTATCCCAAACACGTGACAGTGTTCGAAAACCGGCTCATCGTCATGAGCCGCAATGACGGGACGCTCAAGGCATACGACTTCGCTGGGACGCAGATGGCGAGCGTCGCGACGGGTGTCACGATTGGCCAAGGCATGGCAACCGACGGTACGAGCCTGTTCGTAAGTGTTTGGAACGGGACCGTTTCATCGTTCCGACGGTACGACGCGAACCTGACCCTTCAGCAAACGATTCCGAATCCAACGGGGCTTGCCGAAAACAACGTTGTGGACATCGTATACAGTGCCGCCAATGGTCACTTCTATGGTCTCGTCACAACAGGCGAGACTGGAACTCAGACAAATTCGACGAAGCTCGTCGAGTTCGTGATGGGCGGTGCGGTTGTAAACAGCTTCACGTTGCCGTTCGCCATGGACGGAATTGGACAAAATGCCTGTCCGTGAGTCATGCGGCGTCGGTTGAAGGGCTGAATGGCGTTTGACTTACATCTACAAGGTGCCAGCCACTTTGGAAATGTAAGTCAATTCGCCGCAGGAAGGTGCCAGCCACTTTGGTAGCGTGATCCAAATCGCATCTACAAGGTGCCAGCCACTTTGGTAGCGTGATCCAAATCGCATCTGGCAAGCGCCAACGACTGTTGCGTGGTGTCACGCGCGGCTCTTTGTGCTGGAGATGCTCAGGCGCGAGCGCGAGCAGCCTTGGCGGCTGTTTTTGCGGCTTCTTTGGCCGACTTCGTCAATTCTCGGCGCAATTTCACGATCTCGTTCTGGGGAAGCTTGCGCACGAGCTCCGCAACTTGATCGCGTTCGTCATCCCCCGGCGACGCGAGCAAGTAGAGTGGCGGCAGACCCAAACCCTTCGCCAAACGGGAAATGGTTTGGATTGTGATAGCAGCCAAACCATGTTCGATGCTGGAAAGATGACCCTTTGACACCTCGGCGGCCTCTGCAAGTTCACTCAGCGACATGTGCTGTTCAACACGCAACTCACGTAGACGTGCGCCGATTCTTGCAGTTTGTGCGTCGGGCTCTGTTCGTCGGGGCATAAGATTCTCCTGTCTTTTTTGTAAAATCAGGGCGCAAGTCGAGATTTCATGCGCACGTCGATCGTTTTTTGACCAGGCTTGGGTTCACCTAGATTAAACGACGTCTACCACGCTTTTTGAAAAAGACAAACAACGATTTGGTTTTTCTGCTTGTCAAGGTGAACCGTCGTTCGTCGCCGCTTGCGTGGGCAAACGTACCAAATTAAGCCCTACCCAAGGTCAAGATGAGCACAGCGATGCTCGCGGAGGTGTTCACCGGGCGGAAGGTCGATGCCTCGGCGCGATACGAGTGTTTTTTTCTAGACGAACAATCCACTGCGCATTGTTTTGGAAGGACGATCCGCCGGGCAAACTTACTTCGGATCAGATGGCGTACCATCTTGCAAATCTCGAGCGCCGCCCCTAAGCGATTCGAATAACGCTTGCAACGCTTTTTCGTGCGTTTTGGCATCCGTCAGCTTGACGGCGTCCGTTCGCGCATTGGATAACATCGCCCGGGCACCCGTGCAGGTTGCCGACAGATGTTTCTCGAGGGCCAAGGTTGCTCCCAAATACACGTAGACACACGACAAATTCGGTTCGACGTCGCAAAGATGCCGTCCAGCATGTAGCGTTTCCTCGGCCGTATCCGCGATGAGTACCCGATCGGCGCGGGTGCAGCCTTGCAAGACGCGTGGCGCAACAGGCGGCGCTGGGGTAGGTTTGGGCGGGAATTCGACTTCGCGCTCCGGCGGTGCAGTCAATCGCGCGAATTCCGCAATGGGTATAGGGTCTGGCGCGCGAACGGCCTTGTATAGCAATGGTTTTACCTGGCCAATCGGAATGGCAAACGTGAGCGGTTGCATATTGAGAGCCGCTGCTTGTATGACGCCAATGACGCGGCCATGTCTGTCCAACAAGGGTCCTCCCGACGATCCTGCCATCATCGGAAGCGTCGTTTGGAACTGTTCGGTGTTGCTTTCATTCGTGCGAATCGAGCTGACAATACCGGCCGCAACACTAGACGTGAATCCCGCGGGGTGGCCAATGGCCAAAACAGGATCGCCAAGTTCGACGTGATCCCTGTCGGCCATGGGCAGCGCAATTTTCAAGCCCGAAACTGGCAGAATTGCCAAGTCCAAGGTTGCGCTAAATGCCGCAATTTCGGAAATATACTCGACGCGGTCATCGAATTCAACGGCAATCGAGGATTGTGCCGCAATGATATGATAATTGGTGACGACGAATCCGTGGTTTCCGACGGCAAATCCAGTACCAAATCCGTTCCCAGTTCGAATCGTGACAACGGCGGGCATGCTTCGAGAAGCGATGTCCGATGTAGAAAGAGGAAACTCTGGCACTCCCAGAATACGTACGGATGCACGCGCCCTATCCGCGGATTCTTTCGGTTCGAGCCGCGCCCTTTGCTCACGCTGAAGTTGTTTGCAATAAAGCTGCCCAAACTGCACATCTTGGTAATCAGTGCAAATCTCGATACACTGATGATTGCCATTGCACTTGGTTAATATCGACGAAGGCGTTCGCCAATGGGGCCCACATCCGGAAAGAAATGCGATGGCAAGGATCGAAAAGCGCATCATGGAAATTCTCGAGGCCAATGGTGCGAAAGGCATAACACCGATGTCGTCGTGTTCTTGGGCGACTTCCGTTGCTGAAAAATAAGCAAGCGATATCGATAATAACCGAGTTCGACCTGAGCTTGCAATTCAATCGCAAGGCCACACTCGCAACGAACACAAAGGAACGTCTTGTGCGATTGGGCCCACGCATAAAGCACTCGACCCGCCCAGTCCTGTACGTTCGATATATAGTAGCGGCAACCTGGTTTTGTAATTTTGGTTGGTGCTTGGATTAACCGATCTGCGACGCACGAGTTGATCGCGAAGGTGCTCGACCTTGCTCGGGCGGATCTGTGCTCATGTACATCACGTTACGATTCGTGGCGCAGAGTTGGCAAAATCCGCTTGAGAAAAGTGGCTGGCACCTTGGTACTGCGACGTAACTAACATTCGACGAAAGCTGCCTGCTTGTGCCTGCACCACGCATGCGTCAATACGATGGTGCCGTACGGCGCAAATTTTGAGGGCTTCGGATTGGCGTACGTCTTGACGGCAGGAATTGAGCGTGCATCTCTCCTCGTTCGGCAACGACGAGTCCACGCGCCAATCGTCTTTGCCTCACAGCATCCGCGTTCCGATACACATCCGAGGGAATGGCATGACAAACGTCAAGCACGAAATCGGACGCCAATCCACGCATGTTTGTTGCGAAAGCATCCCGATCGTGTCGCATCCCAACTCGACCGCATCACCCGATGACACCATCTGGCGTCAAGAAATCATCAACTGCTTGTGCACCATGGAATCGCGCTTTACTAACCCGCGTGCTGCACGAAAGCATACAACGTGGAGTAACAATGTTTTAACGAATTTCGTCGTGGTGTCTGACGTGGTCAAACCATTTCGCATCACATAAGTCCACAGTTCTGAAAAAGCAAGGAGAACCTCGCTTGACTTCGCGTTGAATAAAGGCGAGTGTTGTCGAAGTGGTTGTCGACCGCTGACCGCCAATCAAAATGATGCACGTCCTATTTGGACAGGGCAACACTCGCGGTTCATTCAAATCGTTGAAAACGGCTTGCTCGAGCAAACTCGTTTACCCCTTTGGCTTTGGAAGTGATTCATGAATGACGATGGTCCGCAAGACAACTCGGCTTTGACGACGGATAAGCTGAAAGCACGCATTGCTCAATTAGAGGGCGAGGTCAAAGCGGCCAACGCGCGTGCCTTTGAAAGCGACGGTATCGCCGAATTATTACGCGCTGAGATTCGCGAAAATGCAAAATCATTGGGCGTTTTGCATGCTCTTCTCGAAGTGATCCCCGCCTGGGTGTTCGTCAAGGACCAAGAGCACCGTTATCACGTCGTGAGTCACAATTACGCAACATCATTGCATTTTTCACCGGACCGTTTCATTGGACGTAATGACCTCGATTTGGGTTTTCCCGAAGCGCTCGTCAAAGGTGACCCTGAACGCGGCATTCAAGGTTTCTGGGCCGACGATCGGAAAGTCATGGATAGTGGCGAACGCCTGGTCATTCCTAAAGATATCGTGATGCAAGATGGCGCCGAACTTGTCTATCACACCATCAAAATGCCTTTGCACGATGCCGAAGGCAATGTGTGGGCCGTGCTTGGTTACGCGCAAGACGTCACACGCATCTCTCAAGCCGAAGTGGCTCTGCAGGAAAGCTTGCAGCATCAAGAAGGTATGATTCGCGCGCAGCAACAATTGATTCTCGAATTATCAACGCCACTCATTCCCGTCCATCATGGCATTGTCGTCATGCCCATTATTGGCGGTATCGATAGTTCGCGCGCAAAACAAATCATTGAAACGTTGCTCGAAGGCATCGGTGTACATCGCGCACGTACGGCCATTCTTGACATCACCGGCGTCAAAGCCGTGGATACACACGTCGCTCAAGCCCTTTTGCAAGCCGCACAAGCCGCTCGCCTCTTGGGGACCGAAGTCATTCTCACCGGAATTAGCCCAGGTGTTGCACAAACACTCGTCACGCTCGACGTCGACCTTCGAGGAATCGATACACAAAGCACACTACAACAAGGCATTGCTCGTGCGTTGAATTCACAACGCGCGCGTAAAGCCTGATTCGCGAACGTTACGAGACAATCGCTTCGACCACGCCTGGATTACTTGCCATTGGAAGGAATTGCGAAATTCCAAGCCTCAACGAGCTGTTGAACGGGTCGATCCGTGATCGGATCCGCATGCGCCACCAGAATTCGCTCAATGGGCAACGCCCGCAATTGCGCAATCGATTCACCAATTGCCGCATTGGCCTTTGTGTTCCATTGAACATCGGGAGGCGTTTGGACTTTGTCATAACGTCCCAAAATACGTGCCGCCGTTCGCCACGTCCAATGGTCACGAGCGCACGCGGACATAAGAAAATCCGCCGCAATCAGCGTGCCACTCGTCGCGTGGAAAAAAACAGTTTCGTCCAGAAAAGGAACTCCGCCAATCTGCATCGGTAAAAGCTCGGGCGTCGAGCGCAAATACGCAGGATCGTCCAAACCTGCGCTCACGCGGACACGTCGATTGCGCGCTTCGGCGGACTTTGGACCGACAACGCGTGCGCTTGGGTATCGAATGGCATTCGCTGGAGCTTCCAGGTGATGGAATCGATTGGGCACGACAAGCCACCGCACCTCACCAAGCGCGTCGAGCGCCCGGCACACCTCGTCGGTGGGCGCACACGGGCTATGCACCCAAAGCGCATCACCCGCCAATCGAACCACCGTTGTTCTCGATCGTAGGCGAACGCCGCTAAACCACACGGGACGCTCAGTGACCCAGATCGCGTTTGGCACGACAACTTCAAAGACGTTGGAAGCAGCCATTGGGTTTGCATACCAGTTTTCGAACCAACTGGCCAAGAAAATGTTCATTGGGGTCGTTCTAACCAACGAACCAACTCCGGTGATCGTCGGCGATATAGATGTATTCGGCATGTCCCGTCATCTACGCGCCGCGTTGCTTGTCGGTGGGAATCATCACCTCTGTTCCAACTTCTTATTGACGACGCTCCAACGAGGCACTACCAACGCGACCCAATGCAATGTCGCAGCATTTTGGATGAGTATCATCACGAAGAACGACCTCTCATGAGCTCCGCACTCGCTGCGCCGCGTAATGCGCCCCAAATGTATCCGTATTTCGTCGTCGTACTTCTCATTGGTTTGTCGAGCTGCACCGAAGGCGCCTCGAAACCGCCGATGCATGCGGTTGTCGTTCCAAACAAGGTGAATGCGAACGACAACTTGCCGCGTCTCGAGCTCAATCTGATCGCACCTGCCGACGACGGCAAGAGTGCCATTGTATGGCCAAGCATGCCGTCAACACCAACGCCCGGGTCTATTTGTCGGATTACGTTCGGCGCTCGTGCCACCGATGACGCGTTGAAATGCACCACAGCTTCGCCATTGCATACAGTCATCAGCGCGTCGCCCAAAGGGCGTTGGTTCGCAGCGGTCGTAGAGAACGAAATACGAGTGTTTGATACGACAAACATGACGGTCGTGCACCACGCGCCTATCGAGGCACATGACCATTACGTCGACTTTCCCATGAAGTTTCGTGCCGACGATGTTGCGGTTGCTTATATGGATGGTCGAGGTCGAATGGTCGTCGTCGATTTGACCATCGACAACGCGCACAATGTTGCTACTCCGCATTCAATTCCGCGGAAAAATACGACTTTCAGTCACGATTTGCGGGGCGTGCGTTGGATCGGCAACGACCGAGTTCTCACGTTTGCCTCGGGAATAGCTCCGCAAATTCATACCCTGGCCTTGGATAACTCGATGACGTCGATTTCTCTCGACAGTGCCGAGACGAATTGGATTGGCGCCGATGTGCGGGTTTTACCGGGAGAGCAACGGCTTCTTGTTGCCGATGCTGCTGGGTTTGTTGGGGAATTCGATGCACGAACGGGCAAGCAGCTTTTTACTTACCGTAATCAAAATCGCGACGCTTTTGCGTATGCACTCGTGCAACTCACAGCAAGCGATCGTTTCTTGATCCTGCAACGTTCCGAAGGACAACTCGCCCTAGCGGTATTCGGGGCCAATGTTTCCGATGCATTGTGGACGCGCCAAGTACCAGGAGGATTCGATGCTGAACTTTCGAACGATGGGCAACGCGTGGCGTATGTTTTGGAAAAGTTCCAATTTCCCGAGGGACTCGATTGGCATTCCACGATTGTAAATCTCGCCGAAAAGACTGAGAAACCCATTTCAGGTGTTTTTCTCACCTGGGCGAAGGACGCTTGGTTTGCGCATGAGCGAGGAGCCACCTTGCGTGATAACACTGGAGTCATCTTCGAGCGTGATGTTGCATGGGCTCCGTGGTTCGAACCAGTACGCGGAACAAATACGGTATGGTTTGGCGGTGGCGCATCGTTTCTACGAATTCAGGACGGCGAGAAAGCCCCTCTCGAATTCGAGATTGCGGGCACCGCCGACGATCCGTGGCTCAGGATCAAGGGCGATCCTCGTTGAAGAAACTCGGGTATGCTCATGTCGCCTCAACGCCGCTCATATCATTGCGTCCTGGTGCCGTTTGTCGTCGCAATGCTCACCCTCGTGCCCCCAAGAAGCGCTCGAGCCGATGATTCTGCGGTTCTGGCAGCGACCGTGTATGCCGTGGCGGTTGGCACCGTCGGCGTGGGAATCGTCGGAGGCAATCTCGCATTTACGATTCACGACGCAGTCACTGCGGGTGATTCGAAACCCGCAGCCACGCGCTGGACCCTGGGCGAAACGCTTTTCACTTCGCCGCAGGCGATTTATTGCAATGGCGTGCTGGCTTGGGCGCATGGCAGCAGTACCGTCGACGAATCTCCACGCCTGAATTTGATGATCCTACCGGCGATATGGACGAGTCAAATGGCAACACACGGGATCTGGTCGCTCGCTCTGGAGCAAGAAAAACCAGCCCACCTCTATGGTTTTTCATGGGCCGTCGGGGCAAACCTCACATTCACCTCGGGAGCGTTGGGTGCGGCCTTCGGAAAACGACTCGGTGGAACGGTATTTGGTTTGTCGGAAATGGTGGGGACGGCGCCGACGATTGTCGTGGGCCTTTTGCAGCTCGAAAAAGACGTATTGCCAGAACGGCTTTCTTGGACCGTATTGACGACGTGGTCCGGCGCTCTCTTTTTACACGGGGTTGCCTCGACCGTCGTCGGATTGACTTCACGAAAAAAACCAGCCACAAATGAGTCGCCACCAGGAAAAGCGGCTTTTCGGTTTACGCTCACACCAACGCTGCTCCAAGATGGTCGGCGCAATGTGCATGGGATTGTCGCGGGTGGGGTATTCTAGGCCGGAATGATCGCGCATGATCGCTTACGCTACCGATACAGTGGCTCGAAGGCGTACGCCACGTGGTTACTACCGCCCTTTCCTCTCCGTCACGCCTGGTAACCTGCGCTTACCAAGCATGACATGCAGGGCAGGGGAGTCAGCGGCTAGAACGCTCCCACCGCCATCAACGAAACGGTCGTTCCCGTTTGCCGAGCCGTCGTTACCGAAGGCAACAGCACAAACGGCATCGAAGCCGTGGACTTCTTCACCGTTTGTGAATCCGTAATACGCGTTGCTTGAAGCACGGACGCGATTCCCATTGCTGTCGATGTTGCCAAGACGATCACGCTGCCTTCAATGCCAAATGGCGGACGTTCGCCGCTCCCAAAGACCGAACTCCCGGAGTTTATCGACAACATCAATCCGAAGATGCCAATACTCGCGCCGTGAATACTCAGTGCGAGATTCGGCACCGCCCAACCAAGCGGCATTTGTACTTCCGAGTGCGCTGCGTAATATGCGACCGATATGTACGCCGGCATGAGCGTCAAATGCCCGCCAAGCGATACGGCTATGCCTGTCTCGTGGCTGGCTTCGGCCGATTGGGAGGACAAACCAATTGCCAACGCAAAAGTTGACGCCAAAATGGTTTTTCCGAGCATGGTCGACGTACGTTTTTTCATATTGTCCAGCGTGAGCCTTGCGCCGTATCTTCAATCGCGACGCCAGCTTCTTTGAGCAAATTCCGAATCGCATCGGCTTTCGCAAAGTCCTTTTGCTTGCGTGCTTCGAGACGCATCGCAAGAAGTTTGTCGAGGACACCGTCGCCACCTCGACCTTTCGCTTCTTCCGAAGGCGCCACCGCATACTCCGCAATGACCTCGGGATACAACGAGGGCTCGGCAATCTCCACGCCGAGCACCGACAAATGTCGCACGAGCGTCCGATAGACCGCCAACAACGACGCCATGTCGTCGCTCCGTTCGATGCCCGCCGAGTACAACGCGCTCACGTAGTCGAACATCGCTGCCGCTGCGTTCGGCGTGTTGAGATCGTCATCCATCGCTTCGATGAACCGCGTGATGAACGATGCCGAAAGTCCTCCAAATTGCCCAGAAATGTAGTGGTGACGCATGCGTGGAACACGTTCGTCGTCTACCCGCTGGGAAGCATACACGCTACGAGGCAGGGAAGCATCGCCCTTGCCCCGCAGTTTGTCGGCGAGCACCGTCACGAGTTTCTTGATGCGCGCATAGCCTTGCGACGACTGCGCCAACAGCTCCCAATTAAACGGCAGTTTGGCCCGGTAATGCTGTGTCGAGTAAAACCAACGAACTTCATCATGCGCGTGTTTCGTCAGAAGCTCCTCGATGCCAATGACATTTCCAAGGCTCTTCGACATTTTCTCTTCTTCCTCGTTGCTCCCTTGAGCCGTCGCGCGTTGCGCGTCGCCGAGGTCTTTTTTCATAATCGCCAGGTGGTTTGGATGCAGCCAATACCTCACCCACGGTTTTCCGCACAACGGTTCGCTCTGCGCAATTTCGTTTTCGTGGTGAGGAAACATGTTGTCAATGCCTCCGCCGTGTACATCGAAATGGTTTCCCAAAAGCGACGTGCTCATCGCGGAACATTCGATATGCCAGCCCGGACGGCCACTTGGCCAATTCGCTTCGCCCGTTTGCCAACCCGGTTCATTCGCATCCGTCGGCTTCCACAATGTAAAATCCGCAGGATTTCGCTTGCGATTCACGTCTTCTTCCACGCGTCCGCTCGCGCCCACTTCTTGCTCCTCAATACGTCGCCCCGAAAGCTGACCATAGGCTCCGTAAGTGTTCACATCGTAAAACACCTCGCCATCGACGACGTACGCGTGCTGTTTGTCTATCAAACCACGAATCATTTGCACTTGTTCGTCGACGAAGTCCGTCGCGCGCGTATACGCCGCGTAATCCTTGATTCGCAATGCGCGACAATCCCGTCGAAATGTAGCAATGAACTTTTCAGCCAAATCCATTGCGCCTTCCGCACCACCCCCACGCTGAATGATTCGGTCGTCAATATCCGTGTAATTGATCACGCTGACGACATGATACCCTCGATACTCCAAATATCGGCGGAACAAGTCCCAAAAACAATACGTTCGCGCATGGCCAATGTGCATGTGCGAATACACCGTCAAGCCGCACGTGTAGATACGGACGACTTTGGGTTGTGCTGGGACA
>JBGAOI010000191.1:0-10810 GCA_044221885.1 Polyangium sp. (in: bacteria) | reverse complement strand
GGACCCCGTTGGTCCGAGCAGCAGAATGTTCGACTTCTGCAGCTCGACGTCGTCCGAATGAACGCGGCTGTCGATGCGCTTGTAATGGTTGTGAACAGCAACAGCGAGCACCTTCTTCGCTCGATGTTGCCCAACGACATACTCATCAAGGATGCCCTTGATGTCCGAAGGTTTCGGAATCGGCGCCGAACCCGAATACGGTTCGTCTTTCTCAACCTCCTCGGCGATGATGTCGTTGCACAGCCCGATGCACTCGTCACAAATGTAAACCGTTGGACCAGCAATCAGTTTCTTCACCTCTTTCTGCGATTTGCCGCAGAAAGAGCAGCTCAGATTGCCGTTCGAGTGTTCGTCGCGCCTTCGATCCACTTCGGTCCTCTAACCTCTCCCACCTCGCCGATGCACGAGGGGCTTTGATTCGATCGTCATTCCATAACGATCGGTTCATGAACCGCATTCAAGCCTGAAATTCAGGGCATTCCGAGCTGTTCGCGGTGAACGGATTCTAGTTTCTCACACCCCGACTCGCAAGTTCACACGCGTGTTCCTGCGAGTCCTTTGGTCGTCAACGACGACACCACTCAAGCTGATGTTTGCGTCTTGACACGCTTGGGGAGCACCTCGTCGATGAGGCCGTACTCCTTGGCTTCTTTCGCGCTCAAGTAGAAATCGCGCTCGATGTCCTTGGCCAGTTCGTCACGCTGTTTGCCTGTCGCATCCACGAGGATGTCGATGAGCGTTTCTTTCATTTTCTTGATTTCTCGCGCTTGGATTTCGATGTCCGTCGCTTGACCCCGAGCACCACCGAGCGGTTGGTGAATCATCACGCGCGCGTGCGGCAGGGCAAACCTTCGGCCCTTGTGACCCGCAGCAAGAAGCACGGCTCCCATCGACGCGGCCTGCCCAATGCACATCGTCGAAACGGGGCATCGGACGTACTGCATCGTGTCGTACATGGCGAGGCCCGAGGTCACGATGCCTCCAGGGCTGTTGACGTAGACCTGAATGTCTTTGTCGGGGTCTTCGCTCTCGAGAAACAAGAACTGCGCGATGACTGCGTTGGCGACGAAATCATCGATTTCCGTGCCGATGAAGACGATCCGATCCTTGAGCAAACGGCTGAAAATATTCCACTCGCGCTCACCACGATGCGTGACTTCCGTCACCGTGGGCAGGATATACGCCTGCTCGCGGAGGTTTGACATGACAGACGATTGTTCGCGCTCCACGAACGAGTGCTCTCGTTCGAGAAATTCCATGGCCTGCTTGCGTGTCTCGACTCGTCGGATCATTCAGGGGCTCCGCTATGGTTTGGCAGATAGTGTCGAATGGCCCTAGTCCTGATCCAACTGGGGGCCGACCGCAAGTCTAGAAGGCGCCATTTCTTGTGAAGAAATGCAGCGACCCGACGCGCATGGAAAAAGCCGCGCGGCGTACGGAAGCACAACGCATCACGCAGTGCGAAATATGAATGGGGATGCTCAAATGCGCACACGCGCCGCGAGTGATCGCGAGCGCGCATGCATAAGGCCAGAAGATCACGTCATCGACGACGAGATCACGCCGTCTTGATGTTCGCGGCAGCTTCGATGATGTCGAGGATCTTGTCCTCGAGGATCATGCCAATGAGCATCTCTTGCTTCTGTTTGTCGCGATATTCAGCCTTGACCTTCGCGACATTCTTGCCGGTCTGTTCAGCAAGCTCGACGTAACCACGCTCGATGTCCTCTTGCGTGACTTGGACTTTTTTGTCCTTGGCGATTTCAGCCATGAGCAAACCAGCACGCACTTTGGTTTCCGCATCGGCACGCACACGCGCGCGAATGTCGGCGTTCATTTCGATGCGTTGACCTTGACGACGCGCAGCCGCAATGAGCTCACGCTCGCTGAGTTGCGCTTGCTGATCGACGAGCGACCCCGGAACGGGGATCGGGTTTGCCTTGCACAACTCGTACACGAGCTGCTCGGCGACGACGTCGGTAGCCTTTTGCGTGACCTCTTTTTCGATCCGCGCAGACAGCGCTGCACGCATCGCTTCGAGATTGTCATGGCCACAGTCCTTGGCGAACTCGTCGTCGACCTCGGGGAAATGACGTTCGCGAATTTCCTTGAGCGTCACGTGGAACGTGCCGGTTTTTCCTCGGAAACCCTCGTTCGTGTGGCGATCGGAAAACGCGACTTCGGCGTCTTTCGTTTCACCAACGTTCATGCCGGTGAGAACCGCTTCGATCTCTTTGAAGATCTGGCCCGAACCGAGTTCGGTTTCGATCTCTTGCTCTTTCGTCTCGCGCGCAACGCCCTCGACATCGAGCGTGAAACCGATGCGCACCGAATCGCCAGCTTTCGCAGCGCGTTCGGGCTCGGGCACGGAGAGCGTCGCGTGTTCGCGGCGGAGTCGTGAGACCTCGGCATCGATCATGTCGGCCGTGACTTCAGTCTTGGGCTTGTTGACTTCGAGTCCTTCCCACTTGACTTCGGCGATCTCAGGGCGCACTTCGACGCGCGCTTTGTAGTTGAACGGTTCTTCCGGGCGTAACTCGACAGGCGCGATTTCGGGCTGCGACAACGCCTGAACTTGTTGTGACGCGAGAGCCTTGTTCAACGTCGCATCGACGAGTTTGCGGGCGACATCGGCATGAATGCTGCCCGAATACAAATGGGCGAGCACTTGCTTCGGCGCTTTGCCGGGCCGATATCCACGCACTCGTGCGTTGCGTTGAAGGTTCGCGTATGCCTTGTCGATCTCCGTCCGCACCTGACTGGCAGGAATTTGGACGTTGAGTTCGACGAGAACCGGAGAGAGCTTTTCGACGGTGACTTGCATGGGCGTCCGTTTTGGAGGGAGCCGAATGCCACGCGCGCCGCAGGGGGTCAAGCGAGGGCGTAGCGGAATGAAAAAAAAGAGCCCCAACGGAGAGGCGCCGTTGGGGCTCAGTCGGAGCGTTGCCTAATCATCAAGGTATCCGGCGTAATGCCGCACACCCTCCCGGAAGGCTGGCGACAATGAGAAAGCGTCGCCCCGAACCTTGTTCGCGAAAAGTCGAGTCAAATCGACCGATCGCTAAAAATCTCGCATCGCAGAGAACGGATCATCATCCGCTTCGATCTCGATCTCCTCCTCGAACGACGTGTCCTCGACCATGTCCTCGAAGCTCACGTTCAGGCGGTAACTGGCGCGCACAATTTCGCGCTCGAACTCGGCAAAGCTCTGGAAACTCTTGGGCAGAGACATGGGCAGTCCTCGTCGTTGACAGTTAGAGCGCTGCGCAAGCGCCACTTCAGTTGCAATCTCAGGTAATCCTCCGCTCACGATGGTGGGACAGATGTAGTATTTGGGCACACGAATCGCCATTCGTGTTGGATGGATCCCAAAATGTTCGCGCAAGTACCCGCGTAACCGCCGCAGATTCGCGTTCCGGAGCGAGAGCAGCAGCAAGTCCAAGCCGGGAAGAATCAACACCCCGGTAACTTGCCCCTCGCGCCCTCCGGTCCACCGACCGAACCACCGACAACTTGCGGTGCGAAGTTTGACTACATGTGCCCACCAAGAGCGACATGTGAGCCACTGTAAACAGCAGTGAGACGATGGCCAAAAAAAAGGTGTACGTCGCGCCCTCGACGGAGCCTCGCGGGTCGTGTAAGCAGCCGCTATTCGTTCAATTCGCCGAGGCTCGAGGTCGTGACGAACGCTCTCGGCTCAAGCGTTGCAACCTGCCTACGACGCAGCTTTTTTGGCGATCTCGTAGCGCACCGGTTCCCGGCACACTTCATGGCCCGTACCCCCATCATCTACGCCGTCGCCAACCAAAAAGGCGGTGTCGGCAAGACGACCACCTCAGTCAATTTGGCCGCGAGTCTCGCCGCTGCCGAAAAGGCCACTTTGCTCGTCGATTGCGATCCGCAAGGCAACGCGTCGAGTGGGACGGGGGTGCGACGCCCCAGCATCGAGCGCTCTTTGTACGACGTGTTGATCGGTCGCTACACGTTGCGCGAAGTCATCATGTCTACCGCGGTTCCGCGGCTCGATATCGTGCCTGCAACGCAAGACCTCGTCGCTGCAGAACTCGAACTCGTCGACGCTCCTGATCGCGCGTTGAAGCTTCGCGAAGCGTTGCATCCGCACATCGGCGCATACGACTACGTGATCCTCGATTGTCCACCAAGTCTCGGACTTCTCACGTTAAACGCGCTCACCGCTGCGCATCGTGTGCTTGTCCCCTTGCAGTGCGAATATTACGCGCTCGAAGGATTGACGTACTTGATGGCCACGATCGATCGCGTGAAAGCCGCCTACAATCCGCAACTCGAAGTCGAAGGCATCGTCCTCACGATGTACGACGGGCGTAATTCGCTCACGCATCAAGTGGCCGATGAAGTGAAAGGTCACTTCAAAGTGTTCGACTCGATCATCCCGCGAAACGTGAAGCTCAGCGAAGCTCCCTCCCACGGCAAACCCGTGTTGCTCTACGACGCTTCTTCCAAAGGAGCGCAGGGGTATCTGGGTTTGGCGCGAGAAATCCTCGAAGTAAACCGACCGGCCAAGACCAAGTCGGCGAGGGCGCGGTCATGAGTGTCGATCCGAAAAACAAACCACGTGCGCTCGGACGTGGCCTCGACGCGCTCTTGCCTGCACCCATCACCACGACGTCGAGTGGCGCTTCGTACGGCGACAAAAGCGTCTTCTTTTGTCCTATCGAACGCCTCGGTCCTCAACCCGGACAACCCCGTCAACACTTCGACGATGAAGCATTGGAAGAACTCGCGGCCTCGATCCGGGAACACGGAATCATCGAGCCGCTCGTGGTTCGTCGAACCCAACCCGGTACCGATAAGTACGAGATCATCGCGGGCGAACGTCGCTGGCGCGCGGCACAACGCGCTGGACTGAAAGACGTTCTCGTCGTCGTCAAAGACGTTTCTCCCAAAGACGCATTCGAACTGGCCCTCGTTGAGAACGTTCAACGCGAAGATCTCAATCCCATCGAACTCGCCGAAGCTTACGAACGCTTGCTCAAGGAACACGCGTACTCGCCGGAATCTCTCGCTGAACGTGTCGGGAAAAACCGTTCGACCGTGGCCAACAGTCTGCGTCTCTTGAAGCTGCCTCCACGCATTCGGTCGATGGTGATCTCTGGCGATCTCAGCGAAGGTCACGCCCGAGCAATCCTTGGAGCTCCAACGGATGATGCAATGTCGGACATCGCCGACAAAGCCCTTCGTGGTCGTTTGCCCGTGCGCAAAGTCGAGGAGCTGGTCCGCGTTTCACGCAACACGAAAGACGGAGCCACCAACAATGAGGACAAGTCGGCGAGCGGCCAGACGAAGTCCCCGGGCATCAAAGATCTCGAAGCGCGCTTGATGCGGCGGCTGGGAACGAAGGTCGAAGTGAAGGACCGCAAAG
The DNA here is from genome assembly GCA_044221885.1 of Polyangium sp. (in: bacteria). Classification (GTDB taxonomy): domain Bacteria; phylum Myxococcota_A; class Polyangia; order Polyangiales; family Polyangiaceae; genus Polyangium. The sequence continues at coordinate 5,409 of JBGAOI010000191.1, read as the reverse complement.
GTCGCGGCGAGCTGACGATTCAGTACGCGTCACTTGACGAACTCGATCGGATTCTCGCCACCATCGGCGCGTAACGCGCGTTCACACGCGCGTACCCATCAAGGTTTGCCGCTTTTCATCTCCCGCAGCTTCTTGGCGGCGAGTTTTCCGATCGACGTGTCCTTGCCGTATTCGATGGCCTTCTGAAAGGAAAACTCAGCGCTGTCCAGCTTCTGTTGGTGATGCTGGATGACGCCCAAGTAGTAGTAGGCGGGTGCATATTTTGACTGCAAACGAATCGCTGCCTGGAAGTCCTCAGTGGCGGCATCTTCGTTGCGAAGCCGGGCTTTGCAGAGTCCTCGACGGACAAACCAATCGGCCTCGGACCCATTGAGCTTGATCGCGCGATCAAATGCCGTGACACACGCGTCGAACGCTTCGCCTGCTGTCAACATGAAGCCCACGCTGACGAACGTGTTCGGATCGTTGCCCTTGGCCATCTCGAGAACCTTCTTCGCGTGCGGCACAGCCTGCTCATATTGTTTGGCATCGAAATAAACGTTCGCCAAAGACAAACGCAAATCGACGGAGTCAGCCTTGGCAATTGCTGCTTGATACGCCTTTGCGCTGCCAGCAACGTCGCCCTTTGACGCTCGTGCAAAACCGAGGTTCGTCAAGAGCCCCGCGTCGTCGGGAACAGCAGCAGCGGCCTTTTCGAGAATCTTGAGAGCTTCATCCACACGAGGCGGTTTGGCGGAGAGGTACATGCCGCTCACGTTCACCGCCGACATGACCAGTCCCGGCTTGAGCGCCAGCGCTGCGAGATATGACTTCTCGGCACCGGCGGGATCGTTTTGTTTCTCCAGGACCAACCCGAGGTAGTTATGGGCGTCGGCGTTGTCGGGCGATGCCGTCGTCACGCGTGTGAGGAGAAGTTTCGCTTCTTCCCAACGTTCTTTGTCGATGTACGCAAGGGCGCGCTGATAGTCCGTTTGCGCTGCTCCGTGCTCGATGCCCGCTTCGTCACCCATCGGTGGATCGGCCACGAGATCCGGATCCGGTGGCGGCTTTGGCGTTCCACCACAAGCCGCCAACGACATCGCTACCGCGCATAGAAGCATTCCAAGATTCACCGCTCGAAGCGACATCCGAACCATGTTCACTCACTGCCTTTCCAGCTCGAGCGTCTCGAGCACCAACGCGATGCGATCCCGCACTTCATTCGTACGTTTTCCTTGCGCGATTTTCTCGCCGTTCGCTTCGTTAACATAGAAGACGTCGGCCACGCGTGTCCCTTCGGTGTTGATCTTCGCCACAGCAATGACGAGCCCCAGCCGATACAACGCGTCGGCTATCGCATAAAGAAGGCCAGGACGATCGCGCGTCATGACTTCGATGATCGTGTGCCGAGGTGAGGCCCGATCATCGATGCCGATCTGTGTACGCACAGGCGGCGTCGCGCGATCCGTGCGTGACGCACGTGCGCGTTTGCTTGCGAGTTCGCCGGGTTCGATACGCCCCGACAGAACCGCGTCGAGATCCCGCGCAAGACCGGAGAGCGTTCGCGCCACGCCATCAACACCTTCGCCGCGATCCCGAACCCAAAACAGGTCGACGGCTTCCATCGCGCCAGTTGGCAACCGGCGCGAATTGATCTGAGCGGCATGCACTTCGAGTCGCGATGCAGCCAACGCCGAGGTGATGCACGCCAAAAGACCCGGACGATCGGCAGCAACCACGCATATTTCAGCCGCTTGTGAATGTCGCGACGGCACGAGGGCCACGCTTGCCGCACTCCCGTGATGCTTTCGGGCGACCTCGGCATGCGCGGCAATGGCCGCCGCCGAGTTTGACAAGACGTACCGTTCGGGCATCGATGCCAAGTACATCGGGACAAACAAGCGTCGCGCTTCTCGCTCCTCAGGCGATGCCACAGGCATGCTGAGCGCTTCGTCAACAGCCGCCGTTGTCGCTCGCGCCAGCCGTTGTTCGTCCCCGGACGAACCATCGAGTGCACGTGCGGCTGCGTGGTAGAGCTCCTCGAGCATGCTCGCTTTCCATGACGTCATCGACGTCGGACTCGTCGTCGAGAGATCCGCAACCGTGAGCAAATAGAGTTCGGCAAGAGCTTCGCGATCTCCCACCACCCGGAGAAATTCCGCAATGGTTCCGGGATCATCGAGGTCACGGCGTGTGGCAAGTTGATACATCACGAGGTGCTGGCGAATCAGGTGGCATGCTGCGGCGATGTCGTCCGCGCCAAACCCTAGACGTTGGAGAATTCCGACAGCCATGTCGGCACCACGCTGACTGTGATCCTTTCCGCCAATCGCTTTGCCGACGTCGTGCAAGAGCGTCGCGACAAACAGCATGGGCTTGCGTGTGGTTTCAGCGGCCAAACAACACGCGAGCGGATGTTCGGCAGTGAGTTCACCGCGAACGAGTGCAGCGAGTCGATCAACGGCGGCCACGGAGTGAACGTCGACCGTGTACACGTGGTAGACGTCGTGCTGAACGCGCCCGACGACAGGTAGAAACTCGGGGATCATCGCCAAGAGCAAACCCAAGTCGTGCAGCTCGGCGATGGGACTCCCCTTCTTGAGCTGCGTTTCTTCGCAACTGGCAACAAGCGTTCTGAACAGTTGCGCAGCCTCGGAGCTGCGACGAAGAGCTTCTGCAAACCCTGGTTCGGAAGCAGCACGCGCGATCTCGTTACGCGCCCAAGGCAAAATCGGTGCGCGCTTTTCAACAGCCACAGCGAGCATGCGCATCGCCAACGCCGGATCACGAACGAGTAACTCTCGTTCGCTCATCGTGACGCAGCCATCAAACATGCGAACACCACGCCCGAGGTCTTCTTCACGCGGCTTTTTGCGTCCCAATACAGGCGCTGACCGCAAGAGCATCGTTTCTCGAGCGCTCGAGATGCTCCGCGCACTTCGGTAATACGCGCTCATGAGTTTCTCGACGGCTTCGCCACCATCGCCGTAGCCCAACAACGATGCGATGGTTTCTTGTTCGTCGAACGTGAGTCGATCGCTTCGTCGCCCCGCATGCGCGTGGAGCAGGTTGCGGATTCGCCACAGAAGTTCACGAGCATTCGCCATTTCTGCCGCTTCGCGCGGCAACAACGCACCCACACGAACGAGATCATCGAGTTCTATTGCGCCAAACCTTGCTTTGCCAGCCCAGCAAGCAATGTCGAAGTCACGCAAGCCCCCTGCCCCGTTCTTCACATTCGAAAACAAACGCGGCAATTCGCTGTGTGCAAAAAGGCCAGCTCGACAGCGATGCTCCAATTCATTGGAGAGCAAACGATTTCCTGCGATATGGCGATAATCGAGCAGGCTCGTCGCTGCTTTCAGATCCTTGCCCGCACTGGTCACGAGTTCATCGACCGTGCCAACCAAGTGTCCAATCGGAACGCCCATGTCCCAAAGCGGATAAAACAACGCGTCCGCAACAATCGACGCGGCATCTGCATCGCGGGCCACGAGACGAACATCGAGATCGCTGCCTAGCGCCAGTGCGCAACGGCCGTATCCGCCAACGCCCCCAAGAGCAACCGCGTCGAACGCTTCGGCGATGTTTGTCTTTCTAGAACCTTCTGGAAGACGTAGTCGGCCGAGTTGAGCTTCGCGGGCGCAATGGTCGAAGAGCGACTGCAACAAGCGATCGCCGAGTCGTGCATGGCGACGTCCAAGCGCCAAGCCGGCGTCTTCAAGACCCACCGCGTGTCCGGGCTTCGGAATGGACCGTTCGAGTGCAGCACGGCCTTCGGTGTACTCGCGCCGAAGGTCATCCAGAGCCGTCTCTTCGTTCGTCATGCCCGTTGTGATGAACCATGACGACGCGCTCGTCGAAGCGCGGTCACGCCATGCGCCATACGGTGCGACACGAGCCCCATGCTTCGGAGCCGCAACACTTCGCTCGCCGCGGCAATCAAGATACCGCCAGCAGCGAGTTCGTTCGCCAGACGTGTGGCGACTTGTTCTCCCGCAGGTTCGGTCAGATAAAGCAGTACGTTCTTGAAAAAAATCAGGTGAAACGGGCCTTGAGGGACGCGTTTGACCAGGTCGAACACTTCAAACTCGACCGAGTTACGAATCAACATGCCGATGCGGAGTCGACCACGGTGTTCGTCGCAGTACCGCTCGGCAAACGTTGGCGGCAGGTCTTTCGCAGCCTCGAGAGGATAGGTCGCATCACGCGCAACTGCGATTGCCGATGCGGAACGATCCACACCGAGCACTTTGAAACGCCGGCGCGCAGCCGTCAGAAGCATGCCGATCGTGTACGCCTCTTCTCCCGTACTGCATCCCGCGGAAAGAACCGACAACGGCAGATCTTGCGGGAAGAGTTTGTCCAAATTTTCTTCGAGCGCTGTCCATTGCGCAGGGTCGCGATAAAAACGCGTTTCACCGACGCGCAACGAAGCCACGATCTCTTCGACGGCACTGCGATGTTCGAGCAACCGACTGGCAACATCGATGATCGAAACGCCATCTTTCTTGGCGGTGACATCGAGGTACCGACGCACACGATCCCGCACCCATGCTGGCGTCGCGCCGCTCGAACCAACGCCAAACATTTCTTCCGCGAGGCTCAAGGCAAGATCGACCGCGCGTTCGCGGTTTGGATCCGGCGGGTAAACGGATGAGTGCTTCGTACGGGCCATCGGAACAGTGTCAGCCGAGAAAAGAGAGGTGCTCTCGACGCAAACCGAATCGCGCCCATCGCACTGAAAAATGACAGTCGTCCGTACCATGTGACTCGCAGCGCTCGTCACTCGGGCGCCGTTGGAGTCGCCGGGCACTCTATCACCAGGCAAGGGCACTTCGACCTACACAATCGTGCTCACAGCGTCAGTCCACGCGTGAACGAACGTCCACGGTGTCACGCGGAGTGATTCGAAGATCGACTCCGTATGCAGCGATTTTCTGCTTCCTCGACGCACCCCCCCAGTGATGAACGCCTGGCCGTAAAATTGCTCTACACTCGATGACCATGAGCAAGTCGAGCTGTTTTTTCCTGACGACGTTCGCTCTTTCCCTCACGACGGGAACTGCGTTTGCCCAAGAACCACCTCCGTGGTTCGAGCCTGCGGCCCCGGAAACGCCGCTTCCGCCAACCGTTCAGCCGAATCCCGATGGCACGGTGAGCGTGACGCGAACGCCTGAACAAGGTGTGGACGCGCATGCCACGACAAGCGCGGGCACTGTGCATGCGTATGGGTGTAATCGCGTGGATGTTGATCCCAATGCACGCGCTCAAACGCCTCCAGGAGGATGTCCGTTGGCGCATCCGCCTCCGCCACCTCCGCGATTTTTCTATCCGCCCGTGAAAAACCCGACGCAAGCGGTCAAGCCGCGTTGGGCTCCGGATCCGGCGCGAAGAAACGCGCTCATCGCTTCGAGCATCACGTTTGGC
>JBGAOI010000190.1:0-10875 GCA_044221885.1 Polyangium sp. (in: bacteria) | reverse complement strand
CAAAGGAAGGTTTTCGAGAAGCCTGTCGACCCTCCTCCCGCACGACGTAAAATCAACACGTTAGCGTTCTCGAAACTCGTTCTCGAAACGTTTTTCTCGATTCGTACCATCGCGACGAGTTTCGAGAAGCGAGAGGACCTCGGCGCTGTCGGTCCGTGATCCCTTTCACCACCTCCGAAAAAATCGACCGGCCTTCGAAGAAAAGTTTCGGGAATCGACCTCGTCCGCACCCTAGAGAGTAGAGCGGTCCGACCTCCCCGTCGAAATCTGAAAAAAAGTGTCCGACTTTTCGACCTGCGGACAATATGCTTGCATGGAGGTCCTGCATGCCCGCCCCTGCCCCTGCCCTGCGCCTCGAAGAGCCCACTTTCTGCGAAAGTCTCGCAAACTACGTCGCCGCCATGAGTCCCCAGTTCGGCATTCGGCGCACTGACGTCAAGGACATCGCCCAAGATGTCCTGCTCAACGTCGTCGCAAGCTTCAAAACGTATCAACCCGAAAAGGGCGAATTCGACAAATGGGCGCGCGGTGTTGCGTTGAATGTCATTCGAAAACATGCGCGCGGAGCACGGCGGGACGCCGCGATGTTTTGCGAATATCACCCAAACGCCGAACATTACGCCGCGCTCGAACACTCGCCCGAATACTGCGCGCGCAGAACAGAAGCTCGACGCGCGATTCTAAATGCTGCGGAAACACTTTCCACGATGAAATCGCAAATCGTTGTCTTGCACGTCGTCGACGGAATGACTCACAAAGACATCGCGAACGAATTGCATATTTCCACGGCAAAGAGCGAGAAAGACTGCCAACGCACGCTCGAGCATCTCGCCGGATGCGTGCCGCATGATGTCTTGTCCGTCATGCCGCCTTCGCTTTCAAGGTGTGACGAACCCGTTTCGTATAACGAAAAGGATTCGCGATGGTCGGAGCGGTCCCATTACATCGTGCAAGTTTCCGCGGCAATTATGGCAGTTTTCCTCGTCTCGTGGCAAATGTCATCATCGACCACCTACGAACCAGTGACCAGTGAAGCTCGAGTTCTTGCCCCAACGAAAAACGCTGTAATGTCTCGCCCCGACGAACACGTTGACGTTCGCGACGAACAGAACGTCCTTCGAGACGCACCCAGCGGCAAACCCGAACCCGTACAGGTGACGAAGGTTCGCGACGTATCCGCACCCGCGAAGCGCGTAGACAAACCGACGCACGTCCAAGAATACGTCCCGCGTCTTTCGCACAAGCACGAATCGAGCGCCGTCGACTATCGTCCAAACGGACGATGAGATGCCGCGGTTTGTTGACGCGATAGAAAAACACGCGCAAGATCGATCCTCGATGTCGCGGGTCGTTGCGTTTTGCCTTTGGGTTTGTCTGAGTGCTTCAGCCGTTGCACGTGCCGATATTTCCGCCGACAAAACGCAAATTCTGACGGACGTCGAGAAGAGCGCTCGTCTCAGATTGCTTGTCAAGACCGGTGATTCGGCTCGTTTGTCCGGCCGATACGACGAAGCCGCAACGGCTTACACGTTGGCTCTCGACATTCAGCCCGACCCGGTTATCTCCGGACGCCTTGGTCTCGTTCTCGAAAAGCTTGGTCAGCTCGACCATGCCGGGGATGAGTTGTACAAAGCTGTCGTCCATGGGCAGGGACAAGGCGTCTCAACGCAAGAGCGGCGCGACGTCGGCGCGGCCTACGACAGGGCGAAAGCGTTTACCACTTGGGTCAATGTCGACATCTCGCACGTCGGCGCAAAAGTCACTTGTGATGGAATCCCATGGAATCCGCATGGTTTCGCGTCTTTCTGGCGATTCGTTATGCCTGGCGAGCACACGTGCCGCGCGAGGCTTGACGGGTTGGAAGACGCCGTCGCTACGTTCACGGCAAAACCAGGCGACGAAATCACGATATCGTTGAAGCTCGCCCCGCTCAAACCATCGATGTTGACCGATTCCGCGGCTGAAGTAGCGAAAAATCAGAACGAAAATAGGACTTTCCCGCCGTATCTGCCCACGTCGAACATCGTCAACGATCCGAATTACGACCCTCGCGAGGATCCCTCTTACGGCGAACCCAAAGACTTGAAGCCCATAAAAAGAAAAAGCGGTACTCGTGTTTCCGTGACTGGCGGCGTCGTAACCGTGTTCGGCGTGGCGAGCTGGAATCCCGCTGTTGGGCCGGTGATTGGTGTTTCGGTAAAACCAAAAGAGTTTTTATTGTTGGGTCTCGAAGGTCGCGCCGCGTGGCTGACAACGGGCGTTGCCGAACGACAAATCAACGCAATGACCGCGGGTGGCATGGTGAGCGCATGCGGAAAATATAAATGGTTTTTCGGGTGCGCGCTTGGCCACGTGGGCATAATGAATGTTGCATTTTCAGAGCGTTCGTATACAGGGAAATCGTATACTGATGCACGAATAGGAGTCGGGGGGCGCATTGGCGTTCAAACGCATGTGTCCGAGTCAATAATTGTAATTGGAAGCATCGATGCTCTAAGGCTGTCGAGTGGTTCGCAAGTATACGTTGGTAGTCAATTGGTCGCAGCCACTCCGCCGCTATTTGTCGGTGGTCAAATCAGCGGGGGATGGGAGTTTTAACCGTGAAGCCGTCATTCAATGTACGCCGACTGTCGTTTATTTCGTTATCTATTGTGTCTGTACTTGGCAGCGTTGAAGCGTGCACGTCGGGAACCGGTGGGTACTTCGACGCATGCGATCCAAAGCTCGACATTTGGGTTGATCCGGGATGTCGCGAAGTCGACGCCGGTCCCGATGCCGAATCGGACGCCGGGCCTGATGGTCCATCGTTGGGTCCGCAGTCCGCATGCCTCGACAAGGGCGGCGAATGTGCTCCGGTGCGTGCAGGTCCAAACGCGTCGAACTGGCACGGACCGGATCCGGTTTGGTTTGGCCCGGCAATAGATGCGCCGACAGTCTGCCCATTCGAAGCCGAAATTCAGCTCGTGAGATATTTGGGCCTTCATGCTCCCCCGCTCGATTGCGCGCCGTGCGAATGCGAGGACGCAAAGGGCACTTGTACAGGTGCACCCGATTCGATTTCGGCCGGAACGACGGCGTGTTCGCCGGGAGGAATCAGCACGCCATTTGACGGGCCGGTTGGCTGGAATGGCAGTTGCACGAGTGCGAATGCTATTCCCGCGGGCGCACAATGCCCGCCGGGAAGCGGTACTCCATGCGTCCAATCCATTGCATGGTCAGCGCTGCCTGGTCCGCAAAATGAATCTTGCGCCGTCAAAACAACAACCGTCCCCAAAATTAGCGGCGTCTCGATATCCTGGGAAAATGCCGCCGTTGCGTGTCATTCGAGCATGGCGCGGGACCTCTGCGGTGATGGCGCAAAAGAATGCGTTCCCGCCGCTCTTTACCCTTGGGCTCAATGCGTATGGTTAAACGGCGACCACGAGTGCCCCGAAAATTACACGTACTCGCGCCGCGTGATGTACGAGCATGAGCCCAAAGACTCGCGCACGTGTTCGGCGTGCTCATGCGGTGAACCGCAAGACGGTTCGTGCATCGCGAACTTTCGCGCGTTTACAAATTCCGCGTGTTCCGCGGAAATATTCAATCAACCCATTTCGTCAACGATGCCCGACTGTGCTCCTGTGTTTCCTCCGGGTTTGGCGATTGGCTCGAAATCCGTTACAAATCACCAGTATCTTCCGGGGAAATGCGCGGCGAGTGGCGGCGAACCCATGGGAGAAGCGGTCATCGACACGAGCACGGCAACGACGATTTGTTGTCAAAAGACGCTATTTTTTGCGGAGTAGCGCAACGACGGACCTTTGCCGCTCGTAAGGTTCGGCGAACTGATACACTTCGTTAGCTCAATCACGCGCCGTTCACTTTTCGAAAAAACCTTGTCCGACTTTTCGACCGGCGGACAATATCCGCACGAGCCACGAGAAGAACGCGACGGTGGCAGGACTCCTCAAAGGGCCGTCGTGTTCTTTCCGTGACCAGTTTGTCCGAGTTTCGTTTAACGAAACTCGATACGTGCGGCCATTGTTCGCGGGTATCGGCGAGCGTCCTGGGTTTTGCTAGGCATGCAAACGGTTCTGGCCAGGACGTTCGCTCATGTCCGCGAAGTGGCATTTTTGCCGGTGAAAATCGATGGAATGTTTCGAACCCGTGCCATCTTCGACGCCGAAATCAGGCCCCAAATGGCCCACGACGGAGATCTTCGACGAATTGCGTGATCTGACCGTCCTCGAGCTCGCCGACGTCCAGCGATTCGTGAAGCGTATTCGCGCCGCTCGTGGGGACCGACCTTCCCCCGAATTGATCTCGCGTGTCCTCGTGGACGTCGCACATCTTCACGCGACGTACGCGTATTGCGTCCCGATTTCATTGATCCGCGCGCGTTATGCAGACGTTCCGCAAACTCTCCTCGAGCAGGCACTTTTCGACGCTGAAAAGCGGGACCTTTTGCGCATCGAGCCGGTGCAGCATCCAGCCCCGTTCATCGAGGTTGACGCGGCTATCCCGCATGAGCGCGGCCTTCTGTATTGGATTGTCCCGTATCAACCATAAGAGGAAGCAACATGTCGAGACAAGTATCTCGAAAACCGAAACTCGCGGGCCAAGTGGGAGCGCGAATCCTGTTTCTTCGAATGGAACGAGGCTTCTCGGTGCGTACACTTGCCAAGGCGGCAGGATGCAGCCTTGCGACCATTTGCAACGTTGAATCAGGGGTCTCGGGAGGCACGACGCGGATTTTGCGACGGATTGCCATTGCCTTGCGGGTCGAGCTTTTCGAGCTTTTCAATGTCGACACAGAAACGGACGACGTGGGCTACATCCTCGAACGAATACGCCTCGACCCGGGCGCGTTGCAGTTGGCTTTGAAACGTCTCGACGTTTCGTATAACAAAACCACGCGAGCGCTCATCCGAGTTTCGTAATACGAAACGCGTGGCCATCGTTTTCGCAGTGATTACGCCGAACCTGTTAACTTCGACAAACTCGCAAAGAGTTGGGCCATTTCGGCGTCGGCCTGAATGTCGTCGATAGGCGGCGAGCTCGCCGCCTTGGCCGGTTCGCTCGAATTTGTTGCGGGTTGCGCCGTCGTTTGCGCTTGCGGTGTCGGCGCTATCGGCGCGGGCGTTTGCACGGGATAGGGCTGGACGTGCGCGGGCTGTACGAGCGTCCATCCGTGCATCGTATACGCCCACGTCCAACCAGGAGGCGCAACGCCGGGAGGTGGCGCTATCGTTGCCGCTGGAGCACTCGGCGCGACAGGAGCCGCGGCCGGTACTGCTGCGGCTGTCGCTGCGGGCGTCACCATGCGCAACACTTGGCCGAGCAAAGCCAAATCCATTTCCGCGGCCGGAGGTGATGGAGCCGGTCCCATCAGCCCGCGCGCAAGCTCGACGCCTTTCAGAAGGGCCAACGTTCCGTTCGAATTGCCTTGGATGAGCGGCAAAATCTCCCGAACCACCTCGAGCGAACCCGTTTCTTTTCCTCCCGAACGTTCGAGCAATATGCGCATGAGCGCCGCTTTATCCGAATTGCTCGACTCGATAACCGCGCGAAACATTGCGAGCATTTCAGCATTTCCCGATGCCGCCGGCGGTGGATATGGATATCCATACGGCGCGGGATGCGCGTATCCCGGCGGAATCGGCGCCGGAGCCATTGGAGCAACATTCACGGGCGCGGATTGGACCACCGGAGCGGGTTTTGGTGCCATTTCATGCACGGGCGCAGGTGTCTCGCTTTGGGTGAATTCGCCAAATGGTTTTGACGGGCCTCCAAAGTAGAGTTTGTCCGAATAGGCTTGGTAGCGAAACGTTCGCCCACATTGCGCGAAGAGCTGATACGTCCCGCCGCCGTACGTTTCGACAATTTGCTCCCATGAACGAAGGTCCGAGCCGCGCCAAGCTTTTGGACAAACCTCTCGAGAGCCGTCGCTTTTGATTCGTTGGATGTGAATGATGTCGAACTTCCGCCGGTCCGGGCCGGTTTCAGTTTCTGCGCGCGGAAAGAGCGGATGACCGCCCCAATCCATGGTTTGTTCTTGCGGATTGGCGAATGCGAGTTCGCCGGTGTTCTCCGTTTCGCCCATGGATTCGATGATGTGTCGGCTTTTCAAAAGCGCCAGCAAGTATTTTCAGCAAATTGAGTGTGTAGACGTCTAGACGTCTTTTTTTATCAATGCATGATTTCGCATTCGGGCCGATTTCGTGGGCGAATGTATTCAAAAAAGACAACTAGACGTCTTTTGTCTCGACGTAACTATTTTCGACTCGTTACGCTTCAACCATGCCGTCCAAACGTCGTCCGTCGAAAGCTTCCCTCGTCGAGCGTACGCGCGCCGGAATTTTGCAGGTCCGAAAGACCGTCTACTTCTTGGTGCCAACCATCGAGCGCCTTGAGCGCTACGCGTTCAATCATCACCTCGCGCTGTGGGAGGTCGTCAACGCTGCAACCATCGAGTACCTCGATCGTGTTGCGCCTATCCAAACTCGACCGCGCAGCCCGGCGCCTCCATCCGTTCCGGCGCCACGTTCGAAACGACGAACGCCTGAACCTCCGTCGACAAACCATCCATCGCAAGCGTCGCCTCCATCCGTTCCGTCCCCTCGTTCGAGGCGTCGAAGTTCTACAGTCCCATCGCCTGCTCACGATTCACAGTCCGCGCCTCCATCGTCACCACCGAGCACGAGGAAGACGAGCGCACCACCAAGAAGCCGTAAAACATAGGCGATCACGCACGGTTACATCACGACAAACTACGTCGTGACGTGCCGAGTGTGCCCTCTTCATCGCGCGTATGCGCGGCGTTCATTGGCAATCCGGCGCCAAACCATGGGCAAACGCCACAAATGCACGACAAACACGCTGGGTTTCAGAGACAAAACGTCAACGTTACGTAAAGACGCACGATCCCTCTTGATCTCGCGCCTGAAAAGGTGTCACCTGGACAAGCGTTCGTCTCGGACTGGTTCCGCGTCGAACGAGGTTTGACAACTTGTGAGCCTTTCAGGCCCACAAAAGCCAAACGCGCCGTACGGGGATAGACGCCAATCCTTCCCGAAACGACGCGCGAGAGTGAAAATGAATCTATCACAAGCCGTCGCGGGTGGATCCCGCAATGTGCACGCAACGCGCGATTTTCCCCTTCCCGGGGATTCCAGCCTGAAAAACTCGAAGGCATCGAGCGCGTTACCGTGGAAACCGGCAATTTTTGGGCGCATTCGCGCAGCGCTACGCGGAGCACGTCATCACGTGATGGAGGCGCTCGTGCGTCTCTCCGGCCCGGACGGTCAATGTTGGGTCTCGATGGATACCTTGGCCAAGACGGCCCAGGTGAACGTCAAGACGGCCCGTAAACACGTGCACGCGCTGGTACAGCTTGGAGCGTTCCTTCGAACCGACGCCATGACGTGGTCGCAACTGTGCGCGAACCGTCGAGCCGCTGGGCGTACCGTTCCGCGCACGGACAACGACAGGACGGCGCCTTACCTCTTCACGATCTTGGATGGCTTGGGCCGTCGAGCTTCGGAGCTTCCAGAAGCGGAACGAGGGCAACGTTTGGCCACGCGTTTTGGCCGTCCACCGAGACGTGCACAGGGGGACCGGCGGCACGTCGTTTCAGAGCCAAAAACAAGCGGTTTGGCGAGACATGAGGGCTACCAAATCAGGCAAGCCCGAGGGCTACCAAACCAGGTAACCGAATTACCTGATCCTTCGGATCAAGAGATGAGTGTCCTTGTTCCGCAAGCGGAACCAAATGAAGAACAGCACACATCTTCGGTCAGTTCTTCGACGGGAGAGGGGGAAGCTTGGAAGGTGGCTTGGGAAGGGGTGCTCGCGGCTTACGCTAAGCACTACACGCACGTCTACGGAGCGGCTCCAACGTCTCCCAAACGCTTGACGCAGAACGACCCGCGAGAAGCCGGAGAACACCTGATTTCGAAGTCGAAGATGCTCGCAGAACGCTTGGCCCTGCTCGAGCAGGATGCTCTTGCGACGTTGACGGATCGAACGTTGGACATTTGGCTTGCTCGCAAGGGTTCGAAGAACTTCTTGGAACGTGCGGCCCATCCCCTTTGGGCATTGTTGGAGGAACTCCCCGCCCGGGCAAATGAGGCGTTTACAGCACTTGTCCGCGAACACAAAGCCGCAACGAAGCTGGCGAAGGTCGAGGAAAAACCGGCAAAAACCGCGGCTACCTGGGAAGAAATTGACGCCGCACGTCGCTTCCATACCCAACGTATGGAGGCGTCTTCCCGCGTTCCGTCGGCGTTTATGCCAAGACCGGATCTTCGTCCGATGCCCGAAAAACCCGTTGAGAAGCCTGTCGAAACTCGCGTCGAGAAGCCTGTCGAGAACGTGAAGGTCGAAGCGAAGCGGAGCGAAGCATCCTCAGACAAACCCGTCGAGAAGCTGGTCGAGACTCGCGTCGAGACAAACGAACCGGCACCAAAACCGGAACGTCCCAAGGTGCCCGCGCCTCCTCTCCCACGTCGAACCGAAGCTTTGCCAAGGATTCCGCGTCCAGAATCGGCGCGAAGCGGGCCTCGTTGGGGCGACGCTCGGACGAGACTGGCAACGACGCGTCGTGTGGTGGTGACAAACTCGACGGACGAGCACGACACCGAACCGGACGAAGTCGCGAAGAGCCCCGAACCGCATCCGAGGGAGTAGGCGATTTCTGCGGGCTTTTCTTGGCAGTTTCTAGGGGCGTTCTAGGACGTTTCTAGGGCAAGTCTTGGCCAAACCTTGCAAGTGTCGACGTCAAGTCATCCGGCAAGTGGACGCCAAGTCAGAAGCAAGTGGTGACAAGCAAGTCGTCCCGATGGGTGCGTCTTGCAGTGGTTCGACGCGTCGAAAACGTATCCTACATCTGACTACGTTTCACGTGAAACACGTACACGTGAGGTCTCCCACTCTAACCGTGCTCCGAACAACACGAGACCACGTTGGGAGAAGCTACGCCTGAGCCGGTGGACGAGCCGGTCATGACCTCCGGAAAATGAAGCGGCTTTTCCGGAAAAAAGCGGCTCCATGCGGAGAGACAAAAACGGGTCAAAAATGCCCGGTTTTGTGTGACGGCTCGCCGTGAAACACAAATCGAGAGGGGCGAGCGGCTCTCGATGTTCGAAAAGCGGATCGATTTGCGGATGGTGAGCGGATCGGCGACACGGCAAAACAAGGACTAACGCACGGCGCAACGGACCAAACGCGGAGAAAAATCGGTTTTACCGCGGAAAAAAGCGCGATTTGACGCGCTCGAATCGTGAGCGGTAGCACCGTGAAACACGAGTCAGGGGCGATCGTGGCCTTCGAGAGGGCAAAAAGCGGATCGATTTTACGGCTCTCGCCGGAGTTGACCCTTTGAAACAAGGGGGCGATCCGCGAAATGTCGACGTATGGAATGGATTTTTGCCGTCTGTCCGGGCACGAGCCTTCGTTGACGGTGGTTCGAATTACTTAAAATGCGAAATCGAAAAATTGTACGTCTTGCAACATCTACCGAACGAGCCCCCCTCGAAGTGGATTTCGAACGAACCCAGCGCGCGGCGAACAGGACAAACTGGTCATGGTGTGGCGTTGCGACAAACTCACCACGGGATCGTTTGTGGACAAATGAATGACGCCTCGTGAGGTCACGGATGTGCGAAACGACGTCGCTAACGTGCATCGAGCCATCGAGCGTACGCGAACACCGTGTCACGAGGTCCACGCGGACAAACCTTGACGTCGTCGGCCTTCAAGAACTCGGTCCCGCCATCGGGACGCAGCTCGATCGTCCCGTGTTTGGCGAGCGTGAGAAGTCCTTCGTGTATCGCTTCAAGCGGAGCATGCGAGAGCATCGCGCGCACGACGTCGGCTACGCGAATCAGTCCAACGTGTGGGTCTCGATGACGATGAAGCGCGGTCAGAAGTTCGCGCATGATGGACTTGGGTGATTCGTCTCGAGGAGGACTCGAATCCATCGCGCGCGTCGTGGCGATGATTCGAGGATGACGTCGACGGGGCGGAATCGGCTCGACAAGAGATTTCGCGACGGGGCTTGCGGCTCGTGCTTTGCGCGAGGTTTGGCGCTGGTTTGTCCGCGGAGTCGTCGACGGGGAAGACGACGTCACCTTCGCGGAGTTTGTCCGCGGAGACGGTGTCTTCACGACGTGCGACGACGTTGGGCTTCTTCGCGTTGACGGGCCTGCTTGTTCCAACCAAGCACGGAGCAACGCGGAGCGGTCGCGATGTCCCTGCTCGAGGACGAGTTCGTCAAGACGAGCTTCTTCCTCTTGCGTGAGTCGGAAGCCGACGTGTCTTGTCGATGCGATGTCAGCGCGTGCGGGTCGCCCCATGCGTAGAGTTTACCCGAGAACATAGTTTCGTTCAACGAAACTCGACGGGCGATTATCAATCTACGAAAGTTGAGGAATTGACCGAGTTGTCGTTTTCGCCGTTGAAATGGCGAAATTTGGGGCTCGTGGGTGAAAGTGTTTTGTGGATGAATTCCCGCCCATGATGTCCAAACCCGCAGAGAACCGTTCGAACGCTTTGCCCAGCGGGAGAATTGATCGATTCGAAGGGGCAGTTCTCTGCGCAGAGAACCTCGTTTTGCAGAGAACGTTTTCGTGTCAGGTGCCAGAAAACAAAAAAGGATTTGCCGCGATGGAATTACGCCAGGGTAGAGGCGGGAATCCAGCGATAAAGCGTTGGAACCGAGACGCCGAGGTTTTTCGCGACATCGATCGGCCGCACACCACTCGCCAGCAACTTCTTGGCCGATTCGATTTTGCCGGCGGTCATTTTTGCTTTTCGGCCGCCTTTTCGACCGAGCTTTCGCGCGACTTCCAACCCGGCGCGCGTTCGTTCGGCGTTTAGTTCGCGCTCCATTTC
>JBGAOI010000018.1:0-32519 GCA_044221885.1 Polyangium sp. (in: bacteria) | reverse complement strand
CCAACCGAGAATTCCAATGATCGGCACACCGAGATGGCCGCCATCGACCCACGACCAGAATCCTGCACGTACAGCAATGACTTCCACGAGCGACGCATCGAACGCGACAATGCTCAGCACCACGAGCGGACGGAATGTCGTTATGGTCGGCCAAACGGATTTGGCAACATCACGCGCCGACAAAATGACGAGCGGCCAGATGAGCGGCACGAGAATAGGCACTTCGTCCAAGCGCCCATGCCAATGCGTTGCGTAATGGTAGTACCCGTAAAACCTCACGCACGTTTCTTCGCCCACCCAGCCGGCCACAGCAAGAGCGCCATACTCGGTAAGCAAATCGCGCCATGGTTTTCGCCGCGCCATGATGATCAGCGTGAGAATCACGACGAGAACGCAGGCAATTTCGAATAACGGAAGCGGCACGCGAGGGACCTTTTATCACTTCTCGAAAATGAAAACAAGTGTCTCGAAGGGTTCGGCGAAGTCCTACTTCGTGTTTGTCCTAAATAAACGCAGCTCGAGCACATTGGACGAGGCCGCTCATCCGGCAATCGTACGAACATATTGATCTTGGCACTTGTCGATTCGTCGAGTATACTCAAGAGCGATGTCTCCCCCCGCCGCTCAACCGGTTGCGCCGCCGATCCCCGTAGCTCCTTCGGAAGAACGATGGCGCGAGATGACACCGGCCCAACGTGAGCAGTTCGTTGTTCAAGTCAACGTGGCCTTGTCGGATCCGCTCAACGTGATGTCCGAGGGACGTCCCCACAAGAAGGCGAAAAGCCGAGCGCTCGACATGTTGGGCTTGCATTTTCGGGCGATGGGGCGGCACGTTTTTTTGGCTGAAGAATTCGCGGTTCTTTATCCCAATACAACAGCATTCACCCCGGACGTTATGGCGGTGCTCGACGTTGAAGAACCCGAGGACGACGAACGTTCCGCGTGGGTCGTTGCTGAAGAGGGCAAAGGGCTCGATTGGGTGCTCGAAGTGTTATGGGCCGGGGATCGGAAAAAAGATCTGGAAGAGAATGTGATTCGGTATGCCTCGCTCGGCATTCCTGAATATTTTGTATACGATCAAAAACAGCAGCGTATTCTGGGTTATCGACTTCCCGTCGGTGGCAAACGTTATCAACCCATTTTGGCCCAAGCAGGTTTATACCGATCGAACGTATTGGGCATTGACTTGGCCATCGTCGGACGAACGCTCAGATTTTATCACGGGTCCGCAGAGCTTTACGATACCCGGCACCTCATTGAACGGCTCGAAGGAATCGTCCAGAATTTGCAAGAACGCGCCGAGTTGGTGCAACGTCAACGTGACGAGGCACTTTCAAAGGTGCGCAAAAACATTGCGACGCTTCTTGCCGCGCGGAGTGTTGCCTGTTCTGCGAATTCGCTTGCGCTCCTCAATGATTGCGCGGATCTTGAATTGCTCGACACGTGGTTCATGCGTGCTTTGCACGCAACTGTCGAATCAGATGTTTTCAACGAATAAGAACGTAGCACCAAATTAGCCACGCTCAGCTCGGTCGGCTTCGGGGTAATACGACTTTCCCGCAATCGACACGAGCCCCTCGAATGGTTCGGGAAGGTCAATCCAATCAGCCAACAACATTGCCGGATCGTTCACTTGCAAAATGGTCTGCACGGTGTCCGTCGGATTGTCATACCGGCGCGGAAACCCATGGCGCCAATGAAATGCGCTTCCTCGCGCAACAGCCTGCCGCTGGACCAACAAACCCCCGCCCAACATCAAATCGTACACGGATCCATGCGCATGCGTAAACGTCGAAATGCTCGCGTGTGGAGCGACGCGTAATCGATAAATCCCCAAATTCGGCCGCTCGCCGTCGATACCTTGGACTTTGACCAGCGGCCCTTCGTGCAGCACATCTACCGAACCAAATGGTTTTTCCTCGGTCCTATACTGCATTTCTGATGCGTGTCGCGTCACTTCGAGCGCTGGAATCGCTTGTCCAGGCAATGCGCGTGGTTTCTCCAAACGTACGGTCACTGCCTGAATTTGCGCCCGATGCGCGTCGCGCGTCGGTGAGGCCAACAAATACCGCGCCAAAGCGTTGGCGGCATGTTCGAGCATTCGGAAGCGACAACTTTGCAAAAGAAAGTACACTTCGCCCGCAATTCGCGCATAATCGACAGTACCCTCGATGCCGGCATCCGCCGTTGCTGGACGCGTATCAAGGTACAGAAACAGCTCAATGAGCAGCGGTTGCGGCGCTTTACGTTCGTGCGGGTATACACCCACGATGCAATCGATCGACATGCTGGAAAGCGAAATACAATCCAGCGGTCGACCTTGAGCATCGAGAAGATTCTGGCGACTCATGGCAGTGCGTCCGACGAAACAACGCTACCAGTGAACATGTCGGTCCGCCAGCACCAAACCGCAGAAACCATCAGGCCCGAGGCCACACGATCCCTCGAGCTCGCAAGTCCGCAACGGTATCGCTCAATGTTTCAATCGCATCACGCGGTGAAAAATCGAGTTCACGTTTTGCCTTGCTCGAATCTAGGTACCAATAATGTTGCGCCATTTCGGCACTAATGCGATCGAGCGGGCTTTCCGTTTTCATCCGTTTGGATACGCGCTCCATGAACTCCGCGCCCATTTGCGCTAGCAGGACACTCTTGGGCGTTTTCATCACGGGCGCTTCGACACCGGAAACACGCTCGAGCATTCCGAAAAACACATCGAATGTCATGTTTTTCGCGCCAAGCAAATATTTTTCACCAGGACGACCTTTGGTCATGGCTTTGGCCATGGCAGCGGCCGCATCGCGCGCATCCACAAAGGACAAACCACCCGCTGGAACGAAGGGAACTCGTTTTTCCAGGAAATCCACCACATCGCCCGTGGACGAACCGAGCACATCCCCAGGACCAAGAAGCAGCGTCGGATTGATCGAGACGACTTCAATGCCCTTGCCATTCTGTTCGAGCGCCGTGCGTTCGGCGTATAGTTTCGATCGATAATACGGCCAACGCGCAATGAGACCTTGCGGAGCCAATGCTGTTTCATCAATGACTTTCGGCTCGGCGCTCACTGCAATCGTGCCGCTCGTGCTGGCAAGAACCAGGCGTTTGGCGCCCGCGTGACGAGCCGCATCGATGACGACTTTCGTGCCTTCGACGTGCAGGCGGTGCAATGAATCGGCATCTTCGGGACGACGTGATACGCGGCCGGCGCAATGAAATACGCCTTCGCATCCCACGCTCACTTTCGCCATTGTTTCAGCCGAAAGAACGTCACCCACTTCCACCGCAATGCCCTTGGGCAAACCCAAAGGTTCTTCGCGGGAAAACGCGACGACATCATGGCCACCCGCGAGCAATACCTCGATCAGGTGACGACCCAAAAAACCCGTGGCGCCTGTAACGAGGTAGCGGCTCATGCCAGATCAAACACCTTTTGGAAAGTGAGAAGGAGCGAAATGTCGTTCGACTTGACCTGTCCCGACATGAACTCCATGGGGCCCGGCGTATATGCCTCGCGGCAAATCTTGAAGAATATCTCCGCCGATGTTTTCAGCACGCAATCGGCTTGCGCACCTTCCGGCTTACCCATACGCGCTTCACACTTGTTCGGCTCGACCCGAAGCGTCCATTTCGCTTCGTTTTCATTGCCCAATGTAAAGTAATACGTCACCGGCGTTGTCACTCGACCCGCAACGAATTTGCTTTCGAGCTCGCGGAACAATAACACGAGCGGGTGCTCCTGCTTCGGCATGGCTTCCTCGATTTGATTCAAATCTCGAATCACGAGGACCTTGCCTTCTTTCAACATCGTCACCGCTTGCCGCGTCAATTCGGCAACTTTGCGCGATGCCACAGCCGTTTTCATACCCGCCGTCAATCTGCGAAGTTCGCCAATCTCGAGCGGCGGGCCAATACGCGCCATGATCTGCCGCTTCTTCGGCAGCGCACTGCCCTTCGGCAATGCGTCATAAGTTCCACCCAGCCAAATCGGCAGAATGTCCACCTCATGATGCAACGCCAAATGCCCAATGGCCGCACCGAATTCGTGAATTTGACCATCCGTACTGCGTGTACCTTCCGGAAAGATCAAAATCGTATTGCCTTGGTCCAGCAAATCCCCAGCTTGACGCAACGCTTGACGCAAACCGCCCTTGCGATCAAAGGGCGCAAGGTTCGTCAGATTCTCGAAATATGCCCGCCGCCACTTGCCCGATTCAAAGAAATAGTCCTGCGCGGCAAGGGAAACGAGATCCCGTCCGTAATCACCAAGAGCGTACTTGACGAACCCCATGTCCAGATGGCTGGCGTGGTTTGACGCGACAATCGTATTCCGATTCAACGGAATGAACGCTCGCCCCGTCACTTTGGGGTGCATCACGCGATCGTAGAAACTCTCTTGCGCCTTGCCCATGAAGCCTTTGATGGCATCCGCAATGGGCTTCGGGATTTTGATGGGCTCGTCTTCTTCCTTCGCGGATTTGGTCGCATCGATTTCGTGCGCCGCTTGACCACCCAATTCGACAATCAATGTCTCGATGTCCCCCACGGTATCGCATCGATTGAGTTTGTCCGTATCGAGAGCTCGACCGATCTGCGCCTCGAGGGCGGCGGCAAGCTCCATCGCCATGAGCGAATCGAATCGCAAATCGGACCGCAGGTTCATTGCCGACGTGAGGTCGGAAGCCTTCTTGTTGGCAATCGTCGCAATGGCGTGACGCACGGATGCATTACCACTGCCCGCTTCACCCGCCGGCGCCGCCGATGCATTCGCAAGTCGTGCCAGCACCGTTTTGACTTCGCTGCGTTTGACTTTGCGTGTCGCCGTTCGCGGCAAATCATGATCCCACAAATGCACGACCGAAGGCTGCGCCGCTTTGGGCAAGGTCTGAAATGCCTCACGCAACGCTTTCATGGCCCGCTCGTGACGCTCACTGCGCGACAACGTTGGCTTCTTGTCCGCGTCGTCCGTATTGTCCGACTCATCGCGCTCGGGAACGGCCAAACAAGCCACACGTTCACCACCTTGCCCATCATCGATCCCAACAATGGCCAATTCTCGAACGTACGCGGTTCCGCCAAGGATATTCTCGACATCGTCCGGATAAACGTTTTCGCCGCTCGTCGTGACAATGACGTCTTTCTGTCGACCAACGATCACCAATTGCTTGCGTTTGTCGAACTTACCCAAATCCCCTGTGTGGAGCCAACCGTCAGCATCGATTGTTGCCGCCGTGGCTTCTTCATTGCCCGCGTAACCAAGCATCACGTTGGGACCACGCGCGAAAATCTCACCAATGCCATTGGCATCTGGATTGTTGATTTTGATTTCGACGTTGGGAATAGGCTTGCCCACCGTCCCCGGACGCATTTTCGGCGACGCTTTGGCCACGGTGAGCACCGGAGCCGCTTCGGTCAAACCATACCCTTCACTCAGCGGTAACCCGAGACCTCGGAAAACGTTGGCCGTGTCTTTTGGCAAAGCCGCTCCGCCCGAAATCAGGTATTTGACATTTCCGCCAAGCGCGCCATGTACGGTCCCGAAAAACATGCGACCCAAGTTGAGGCCCGCCTTTTCGCCAATCATACGATTGAGTTCGAGTCCCCAATCGAAGACCGCTGCGGCTGCGGGCCCTTGCTCCTTGACCCGCGACATGATTCGCCGTTCGAGCAATTGCCACAACGCCGGCACACCTACCATTGCCGTAATGCGTCCCTGTTGCAATCCCTTGGAGACTCGTTCGCCGCTCAATTCGCCCACGTAAATGATCCGCGTGCCCCGGGAAAGCGGCAAAAGCAGACCGCACGTGAATTCGAACGTGTGGTGCAGCGGCAATACACTGAGCACCCGATCGTGCTGACCAAGCGGGAAAATGGGTCCCAATGCAGCAATGAGCGCCGTGAAATTGTCGTGCGACAACATGACGCCTTTCGGATCGCCCGTCGTACCGCTCGTGTAAATGATGCTCGCAATATCGGTGCCCTTGAATTGCAAGTCGGGCGGCGTAAGCGATGCTGATGCATCAGGATCGGCAAATGACGCCAAGTCATACACGCGCAAATGCGAATGTGCGGCGCGAGCGCCTTTGCCGCCTTTGGCCTCGACCGTGGCATCCCACAACGCAACCTTGGCCCCGGACGAACGCACAATGTTACCAATTTGTCGTTCATCGAGCGCAGGATCGATGGGCACCGCAATGGCGCCAGCTCGCAAGATACCCAAATACGCCACGGCCCACGCGGGTTGATTCTCACCCGAAATGATAATGGTATCACCCGGACGAACTCCCACTGAAGCGAGCCGCGCTGCTGTTTCGAGCATTCCGTCACGCCATTCGCGATAGGTCGTGCGCGTGAGTCCTTCGTCGGTGAGCAATTGCAAGGCGACCGCATGATCGTGCCGTTCGGCGGCTTCTTCGATCATATCGATGAGCGTGTCGTATTTGCGCAATGCTTTGAGTTCTTTGCGCTGTTTTTCATCAATGAGCGGGAAAACCCATTTCTCGAGGCCCGGAATGTGGACTTCCCACATCCATTGGCGCCAATCCATCTTCTCGGGTTCCCAATAGAACTTCGTGCGTTCATCCGGGGGCATGCGATCCATCGCCGCGCGTGTATTCGCACACGAAAAGACCCAATCACTTTCCGCCGTGAATGGTAAAAAGAGATCCATGACGTCGCCGAGTTTGTCCTCGGTTCGCGCTGCCGTTTGAAGCGCATCGGAAACCGGCTTGAGCAACGGTCGAATGGGACCAGCAGCGGCTTTGCCCAACAGAGCACTTGCCGTACGCATGGCACCTGCAATTTGATGCGCGCCGTGCGCCTGATATTCTTTTTTCGTCAATCCAACCGGCTCGAAATACGCCTTGATGTGGTCGAACAGCGCACTCTTTTTGCCATTGATGACCAGACGCCGCTTGTACAAACCAATGAGTTCGTAATAGCGGGTCATCCGACACGCATTCGTGTCCGTCGTACCGTATTGATAAACAGGTGCCGCCTTGCCTTCGAGCAATTCACACAAGGAGGCAATCATACCGCTCGTCACCATATCGCACGGAATGATGTCCAGATGTACGCGCTGATCGCCAGGCAATTGAACTTGCCCTTGCATCGCCATGTAAATAAATGGCGCACTTGTGTTGATACCTTCGTTCCATCCCGGCATCGGATAGATCGTCGACGATTCGATAACGGCGGGACGCACAATCGTAAATGGCATTCCACTCGCCGCCAAGACTTGCTCACCAATGCTCTTCGTGTACGTGTAGATGTTCGACCAGCCCCAAAAACGGGCTCGCTCCGTACCCGCATCGACAAGCTGATTCTCAATGAATCGACGCTTGACCTTCGCCAATTCGTCTTCCAATGCCTTGCCCCGACAGGGTTCCTGCCGCGATTGCAAATTGGCTTTGGCTTCATCCAAAAATGCACTTTGACGAAATGCGTCCCCACCGCGATGACGCGCTTGCTTGATCAAGTCCAAGCATTCGTCGATTTCACGCTGTGGATCCCAATGAGAACGATCCAACGTGCGCTTTTCGGTCCCCGCTCCAAACCAGGTTTCGCCTTGTGCCCGCGGAAATGGAACCTCGCGCGGATCGACCTCCTCGATGAGCCCCTCACGATACCCAGCCACGTAACACGTGCTCGTGTGCATCACCGGCGCATTCAGCCGTTTGGCCAATGAAACGAGGTTCGTCACACCAAACGCGTTGACTTCGAGCGCTTCATCGAGCGGCGGGTTGAAGTCGACGACGCCGGCCACGTTCACGACGGCATCGATTGTCCCGTCGATCCTCGTGAGCAACGCGGGATCGAGACCACACTCGGGCATGACGATGTCGCCGGCACATGCGGTGATTTTTTCCGCGATCCACTTTTCGTACTCGGCCCCGGGATGCGCTTCGCGAAGGGGATCGAAACACGCCGATGAAGCAATTTGCGCCCAAAAACGTTCCTCGGCGGTTTGTCCTGCCTTCGGTCGTACGAGCAGGTACAAGTGGCCGATGTCGGGGAAACGATGCAGCAGCATCGACACCCAAACCTTGCCGAGAAAGCCGGTTCCTCCGACAACGACGAACCGCTTGCCGGCGAGAATCCGCGAAGGGAGCAGCGGGGTGATGTTGGTTGCTCCAATCGTGTCCGTCTCGCTCATCTGAAATCGCCTCGTTTGCCGCGCGTAAAGGCTACCAAACGCGCATGGTACGCGCCGTGTACCACCCCTCGGGATGGCATGCTGGCGAGAGGATTTCCGGCGCTTCGTCGATCAAGTCAAGACCAAAGCCAACGTGTACGAAAGTACGCACGATTCATGAGCGGTTTTCGACAAAAAGTGCGTCGCGCAGGTGACGGCTACCACTGCCCTTGGCCGATTGTTGGAACACAAAACATCGGTTCAACGCTCGCATCACAAGTTGGTTGACAAAGGACGCGGGGCATGCGTCGAAACGCCAAGCGAGAGCATGGATCAACGCATTCTTTGGAGGTCCAACGAGCTCCGTTTCATTGGCGAAACATGAGCGACGGTTTGTCTTTCTACATCAATGCGCGCGTGGTTCGTTTTGCCGAACTGCGTGCGTGTTTGCGCCGCTCAGCCCCGATGCGGAACGTGAACACCCTTGGTGTCGGCAACCTCTATCGCCGTTTCGTACCCCGCATCCGCGTGACGAATGACCCCCATGGTCGGGTCGATCGTGAGCACCCGTTCGAGCCGTTTTGCAGCCGCTTCGGTGCCATCGGCCACGACGACCATGCCCGCATGCAACGAATTGCCAATACCCACGCCCCCACCGTGATGAAAACTCACCCAAGAAGCGCCTCCAGCCGTATTCGCCAGCGCATTCAAAATCGCCCAGTCCGCAATGGCGTCGGAACCGTCTTTCATCGCTTCGGTTTCCCGGAATGGCGAGGCGACCGATCCACAATCCAAATGGTCTCGCCCAATGACGATCGGGGCTTTGACTTTGCCCGTCCGGACGAGCTCGTTGAACGCCAAACCCACTTTGGCGCGATCACCCAAGCCGAGCCAACAGATGCGCGCGGGCAAACCCTGAAACGCCACGCGTTCTTGGGCCAAACGAATCCAGCGCGCAAGGTCCGGATCATTCGGAACAGCTTCGAGAACCGCGCGATCCGTTTCCAAAATATCGGCGGGATCCCCAGACAACGCCACCCACCGAAACGGTCCTTTGCCTTGACAGAACAATTCCCGAATGTATGCCGGGACGAACCCAGGAATATCGAACGCTCGTTCACATCCGGCTTCCATGGCGCACGTGCGGATGTTGTTGCCATAATCGAAAACTTCCGCGCCGCATTGGGCCATTTCGAGCATTGCTTCGACTTCCACCCGCATCGATTGTTTGGCTCGTGAAACGTATTCCTTCGGGTTTTTGGCGCGCAACTCGTCTGCTTCACGAATGGACAAACCCGACGGGATGTACCCTTTGAGTGGATCGTGCGCTGCGGTTTGCTCCGTCACGAGATCCGGCACGACACCTCGACGCACGAGCTCCGGAAAAACATCCGCCGCGTTGCCACACAAGGCAATCGAGACGGGCGTGTTTTTCTGAATCGATTCGTCAATCGCCGCGAGCGCTTGATCGAGGTCATCGATCCGTCGATCGACATAACGTGTGGCGATGCGCCGATCGATACGCGTTGCATCAATTTCCACGGCCAAACATGACATTCCCGCCATCGTCGCCGCCAAGGGTTGGGCGCCGCCCATGCCGCCAAGACCCGCCGTGAGCACCCATCGTGCGCCTTCGCGCCCCGTACGTGTCGTATGAGCTTGGCGTGCCGCGACAAACGTCTCGTACGTGCCTTGGAGAATCCCCTGCGTGCCGATGTAGATCCACGAACCGGCCGTCATCTGACCGTACATGATGAGCCCCAACTGCTCGAGGCGCCGGAATTCATCCCACGTCGCAAAACGCCCCACGAGATTCGAGTTGGCAATCAAAACTCTGGGCGCATCGGGATGTGTTCGTACCCGACCAACTGCCTTGCCCGATTGCACAAGCAATGTCTCGTCTGCTTCGAGCGCTTGCAGTTCACGCACGATGACATCGAACGCTTCCCACGTACGCGCCGCTTTTCCCGTACCGCCATACACGACCAAATCGTCCGGACGCTCAGCAACGTCCGGGTCGAGGTTGTTCTGCAACATGCGCAGCGCTGCTTCTTGCAACCATCCTTTGCAAGACAAGGTCGTTCCACGATTTGCCCGAACGAGACGAGGACCTGAGGTGCGATTGGCCATGGTGGCTTCGAGATGTGGCAACAAGCACGGCGCGTCAAGGAACGAGACACCAACCGTATGTCCATGTGGCCATCCACAACAGCATTTCAGGATTTGCACCCTCCGCGCCAATCTTCTGGCAGTCTTTGGGTCGCAGCGAGCTAGACGTGTACACGGTACTTACGGACAAACCCAACGCATCGACTCGGGGAGGGCGCCAGGCATGAACCATAGACCCTCGAGCTCATCTCTTCCGCTCCCCGCGAGTTGCTTGAACCGCGCGGCTTCGCAGCCCAGGAAACGTCCCTGACCGACATCCGCAAAGACGTGATGCAGGGCAAGCCTGCCGTCGTATTCATCGACGCTACTTTGTACGAATTCGACCCACCTTCGTTCGATGCCATCGCGCGGGATACCGGAACGAAATTGGCCATCGTGAACAACGTGAAGGACGCCGAACCTCTGCTGCAGCGGCTGATCAATCCGGCCAATCCCAGCGGACTCTACAGCTTGCCCGCACCGGACCCGACAAACGCCATCCTCGAAGCCGACACCGCCAAATACGATAAAAACACCGTACACAACAAACTCGAAGAAATGCGTGAAATTGGCGAAGCCGACACCCTCAAAGTCGACCGCAAGTCCATGGTCGAACGGGTGCGAGCATTGAGTCGTGAGCAACAAACAGAGACGGCTCGATACGATCGCAATACCGTACAAGAGCAACTTCAGCGACTACGCCAAGATGAAGAAGCGGAAGCCCACGCGTTCGCCAAGGTCCCGCAAGACGAGCCAGAAAATCACTGATTCTGCGGTATTTGTTTGGGTTTGTCCAAACCAATCCCAGCATACTCGTCCAAGACAAACATCATTCGTGCGTCGGTTCGACAAGCTCAACGAGCACGCCGCCGGTGGCGCGTGGATGCACAAACGCCACCTTGTGACCTCGAGCGCCAATACGCGGAGCTTTGTCGATGAGCGGCACACCAAGAGATTCCAGAAGCGTCAGAGCGTTCTCGATGCCTTCCACTTCGACCGCGATGTGATGCAAACCCGGACCGCGTTTTTCCAGGAACTTCGCGAGTCCTTCGTTCCCTTTCGGTTCGATGAGTTCCACACTGCTCGAACCAACTGGCAACAACACGACTTCGGTCTTTTGAGAACCAACGAGTTCGCGATCTTGCCCTTCGATACCAAACGCCTGCCGCCATTTCTCGAGCGCCTGGTCGATGTTCTCCACGGCGACGGCCACGTGATCGATTCCTTTGATCTTGAACATTGTCCGCTCCTGTAACCTTCATCGCGCACGCGTAGCGCGTTTTCGTACGAGCAGCGTTCGCGTGATTTCTACGACTTTTTCAACGACACGACCCGAGGTTTTACCAAATTCCGGCGTGAACAAGTCGTCGCCGCGTTCGATCAACACACGAGCAGGAAGGTTTTTCACGCCAACCGTTCGCAACGTGACGAGACCCGCGTCGGGACCATGTTCTTCCGTCGCTTGCACCAGGCTTGCCGCGTAGAGCGTATCGCCTGCAAAGACGCCTCCGGGATGCGCACCGTCGTCGAGGCCCATGTCCCACACGGCGTTTCCCGCAATGTCGCGACTCGATAACGCAAGCACCCACGCGAGCACCACACCGCCAAACACCACGCGCGTCTTCGCGAACGAATGTTTCTGGCAGTAGTGTTCGTCGAAATGTAACGGATGCGAGTTTCGGCACAACGTAGCGATCTGCATGTGCTCGGCTTCGCTGACGGTTCGTCCGACCTCATGTGCGTACACATCACCAACGGCGAAGTCTTCCCAAAACGTTGGGAACGAGCCTGGTGTCGGATGCGGAGGCAATGGGCCAAGGAGGTTTGCCGGCGCGCGACCAAGTTTGTCTTGGAACGGAATCATGTCGCGAACAGCGGGCTCCTCTTGACGCGGTCGGTTTTGGAGATGGCCGGCGCGCACAAGAGCTTTGCGTTCAAACGAACAGACGACTTGTTCATTTTGATTGCGCAATTCGGTCCGAACATGAACGACACCTTTGTCACCCGTCGACACGGGGCGCATGCCGATGACGGAGGATGCGGCGCACACGGAATCGCCAGGAAAACAAGCATTTGGAAAACGCACAGAGAGGTAGGCGAGGTGGGCGATGGCTTGTTCACTTACATCGTGGACGCTGAAGGACAAACCAAGGTTCAAGAGGACGATCGGGTGGACGGGACGATCGGGAAAACCAAGGTTTGTCGCAACGCGACGACTGGCGTAGGTTGGTAGTGCGTCTTGAAAGGAAGCTGCGAACAACGCGAGCATGCCTTCGTCAATGGTGACGTCCCACGGATGCTGATAGATCGCGCCGGGAACGAAGTCGTCGAAGTGTCGGCCGTAGCGGATGGTGTGGAGCATTCGATTGGTCGGAGCTGGAGTGATTGGCTGCGTGGGGAGCATGTCACAACCCGGTCTTGTTGGGTGTGTATGCGTCACGTTCGAGACCACTCCGACAATTCGCCCGTAACGAACGCTCGCTGGTATGCTGCTCGTCAGCAAGTCGACGCGTGTCCAAGTAAGGTTCGATGTCTTTCCAGTCCCGAGATTCGACATTTCGCACGACGCAGCAGCTTGGTGAGCTGTTTGCGCGGGTCGTTGGTCTTCGACGATCGGGCAAACTCGATGAAGCCTCGAAGATGCTGCTCAACACCGCCGTCGCGATTTTTGGGCCGCTTTGGGACACTCTCAACCGCCGCGATTCGGCGAGTGCCGCAATTCTTCTGGGGTCGCGCGAGCGGATATCGGCGTATGCGATGTTCGTACAGCACGAAGCGGAGATCGAAGAGCTTCGAGGGCTTGTGCGGAAAGCGCGCGATGGATTTCGACGCGCGCTCGAGGTCCATCTGGAAGCTGCGCGTATTGGATCGGACGTCGATGCCGTGACACGAGGAGCGATCCGAGCCTTGAAGCCGCGCGTCGATCTCGACCAGTTGCCGAAAGCGTACCGCATTCAGCTCGAGCGAATCGTTGGTCCGACGTAGCGTCTTCAGCGTTGACGCTGATAGGCTACAGAGATTCGGTTTTTGGGGCTGGATATCCATGACAAACCAATGGGTTCGCGCTTGGCTTTTGCCTGTGACGGCGGTGCTGTCACTCATCGTGTTCGTCTCGGGGTGTAAGGGCGAGAAGGCAACGGCGGCTAGTGCGCTGCCAACGATTTCTGCACCACCTCCTATCCCTTCGGCGGTCCCTTCGGCAGTCGCTTCGACAACTTCGGCGCCGGATGCATCGTCCTGCGGTGAACTCGGTTGTCGCTTATTCGACACGCCGCAGGAGGCGTTTGCCGCCATATTGGCGGACAAACCATTGGTCCTGGCCATTGGTGAATCACACGCCCCCAGAGGTGCGGAAGAAATCACTTCGAGCACAAAGCGATTTACGGAAGCGTTCCTACCGATGCTCGTCGATCCGAAGCGCGAGCGGATTGCGAGCGACATTGTTCTCGAGATTTGGGTTGCGGAAGGGCAATGCGGGAAGAAAAAAGAGGCCGCGGTTGCAGAAAAACAAAAGCCCGTGACGCAAAATCAAGCCAAGACAAACCAAAATGAATACGTCGTGCTCGGCGATGCGGCGCATGCGAAAGGCGTCAAACCCCATATCCTTCGCGCACCTTGCGCGGATTACGACAAGATTCTCCAAGCGAAGGACGACGCGGTCATCGTGATGCTCGAAATGATCGCGCGACTCATCGATGAAAAAGTGACGGCGCTTCTTGCACAGCGTGCGAATACAGCGCCGGAAAAAATGATTTTGACGTACGGCGGCGCGATCCACAACGACATCGTTGCGCGTGAAGGGCGCGAGAAGTGGACATTCGGCCCTGATTTGTCAGAAAAAACCAAAGGTCGATACATCGAACTCGACCTGGTCGTGCCGGAATACATCAAGGACAACGAGTCTTGGAATGCGCTACCCTGGATGCGTCACTTCAAGAAAGACGCCCATCCTCAGAAAACAACGCTGTTTCAGCCGCATTCTGGTTCTTACGTACTCATTTTCCCGAGATCGTGAAATTTTGGCGTGCACCAACACTTTCCGGCAGAGTAGACTAAGTCTCGATGGAGAATATCCTGACCGAATACAGCCTGGGCGAACGCGTGCACCAGAGCAGTCGTACGCTCATCCTACGCGCGACACGTTTGTCGGATCAGGTCTCGTGTATTCTCAAGATGCCTCAAAGCGAGCATCCGCCGCCGATTGAACTCGAGAAGCTCGAACGGGAATATGAAATTCTCCATTCTTTGCAGCTCGAAGGCGTGATTCGCGCTTATGGCATTGCGCGGTACAAAAGCCGTCTTGCATTGGTCATGGAGGATTTTGGGGGCATTTCGTTGCGGCAACAGTATACAACGTCGCGCCCGACGGTCGTCGAGGCGCTAGACATTGGTATACGTGTCGCCCGAACGCTTGGGCAGATTCACCAGCGACGAGTCATTCACAAGGACATCAATCCGGCAAACATCGTACGCAACCCATTGACGGGCGAGGTCAAGCTGATTGATTTCGGCATTGCGCGTACGGCAGCGAGTGAAGCGCAAGCGACGCGGAAATCTGGCCTGTTCGAGGGAACACTCCAATACATGTCGCCCGAACAAACGGGGCGCATGAGTCAATTGCTCGATTATCGCGCGGACCTCTATTCCCTCGGTATCATGCTGTACGAGCTCGTTGCGGGCGTGACTCCTTTTCAAATGGACGACACGCTCGCGTTGTTGCACGCGCACATTGCGCTCGAGGCGCCAATCCTTCACGAGCGATGCCCCGAGGTTCCGAAGGCCTTGTCGGATGTCGTTCACAAGCTGCTCGCGAAAACACCGGACAAACGTCATCAATCGGGGCGGGGCGTGGCCCTCGATTTAGAAGCGATTCGGGAAGGATTGACGGGTCATCGAGCATTGGATGGTTTTGTTCCGGGTAAATTCGACATTTCGGGTCAATTTCATTTGCCGCAGAAATTGTATGGTCGCGAGGTTCCGGCCACGAAATTACGCGACGTCGTCGAACGCATTGCTTCCGGAAATACGGAAGTGGTCCTTGTGTCGGGAAATTCGGGCATTGGCAAAACGTCATTGATTACCGAAACATGTGCACCCCTGGTTTCGGCTCGAGGATATTTCGCCACAGGGCGATTCGAGCAATTGCGCAGGAACGTGCCTTATGCCTCGTTGATTGACGCATTTCAAGAAATCATTCGCCAAATCCTCGCTGAAAGCCAAGACGAACTCGAACGTTGGCGCGAGCGTTTCCTAAAAACGCTCGGCAACAATGCCGCGATCATCACAGAATTAATTCCCAACCTCGAGCTGGTCATTGGCAAGCAAGCGCCACCGGTCGCCGTAGCCCCAACGGAAGCGGTCAATCGGTTCCATTTTGCTTTCCAAAACTTCGTGC
Organism: Polyangium sp. (in: bacteria); assembly: GCA_044221885.1. GTDB lineage: Bacteria > Myxococcota_A > Polyangia > Polyangiales > Polyangiaceae > Polyangium. The sequence continues at coordinate 16,842 of JBGAOI010000018.1, read as the reverse complement.
GCACATTTTCAGCCAAAGAATATCCCCTCGTCATCTACTTGGATGACCTTCAATGGGCCGATCATGCGTCGTTGAGTTTGCTCGAAAAATTACTCACGGATTCTCAAATTCGTTATTTTTGCTTCATCGGCGCATATCGAGAGAATGAAATTGCCGATACGCACCCATTGGCTGAATTGATCAGAACGCTGCGCTCGAGGTCGACACGGGTCACACCGCTCGAGCTAACGCCGCTGTCGACCACAAATATCATCGAATTCCTTGATGACGCATTGTTTTGTGGCCCGGAACGAGCCACCCCACTGGCCACGTTGTTGCTGCAAAAGACGGGCGGCAATCCGTTTTTCTTGGCCCAGCTTTTGTCATCGTTGGTGAATGATGGCCTCATCGAATTCGATGCCGATGCAGGCGGGTATCGTTGGGATATCGAAAATATTCGTTCGTTGGGATTGACGGTCGACATCCTCGAATTGATGGTGAGCAAGATTCATCGACTGACCCCGCTGGCGCAACGCACGCTCGAGCTTGCGGCGTGCATTGGTAATCGATTCGATCCACGAACCTTGTCGGTCATTGCTCGATGCCCCCCGGAAACGGCCATTTTGGCGCTGCAACAAGCAATCGACGAAGGGCTCATCATTCCAGTTCAGCAGAGTTTGCCCACATCGCCACCTCCCCCCGGTGAACTCGTCGATACGGTCACGGGTTTGTCTTTTCGTTTTTTGCACGATCGCGTGCGTCAAGCCGCGTATTCGCTTCTGCGCGAAAAGGAACGGGCAGACGTCCATTTGGAATTGGCACGATTCCTCCTGTCGAGCACGCCGGAGGCCACACACGAAGAACATCTCTTCGACATCGTGAATCAATACATGCTCGGTATCGACGGCATTACAACCCGAGACGAGCGTTATCGATTGGCCAGGCTGGCTTTGCGGGCATCAAGAAAAGCCAAAGCTTCAGCAGCTTTCGAACCGGCGTCACGTTATTCGATGACAGCGGTCAATATTTTACCAGACAATGCATTTGACAAAGACCATGCGCTTGCCATTCAGATTTACACCGATGCGGCCGAAGCAGAATACCTGAATGCCCACCTCGAAGCCGCGCAGCAATTATGTGACGTGGCAATGAAGCATTCGCGTACGACGATGGAGCGGGTCACCGTCGTAGAAACACGAATGTTATACAATTTGTCGCGTAATAAATTCGAGGAAGTGATTCGCGACGGATTGGAAGCACTGGCCTTGCTCGGCGTGCATCTTCCGGTGCAACCGACGCGCGAAAACTTCACCGCGGCGCTCGAACGCAATCGCGAACTTCTTGGTCAACGGCCCATTGGGGACCTGGCGTCGTTACCAGAAACGAAATCAGCAACCGATCTTGCCATTCAGCGCATTTTGGTGTTACTGGCCGCGCCATCCAAAACGGCAAATCCCATTCTGTTTCTGCTGATAGCGTGTGAACACTTGTATCAATGCATGTTGCACGGCAATACACCGATGGCGCCTGTTGCCTATGCTACGTATGGCGTTTTGCATGCAGGTGTACTTGGAGACGCGAATGCGGCAGTGGCTTGGGGCGACCTTGCGGCGACCGTACTCGAGCGCATCCATGCGCGCCAAGCAAAAAGCAATGTGTATCTGCTCCTCGCGGTGCTCATAAAACCGTGGAAAGTGCATTTACGAGAAACCCTGGCGCTATTGCGTGAAGGATTGGCTGCGGGCATCGATACGGCAGAACTACAGTTTGCTGGGCATTGTGCTTCCAATTCCTGCACGTCGCCACTCATTGCGGCATTGCCGCTCGACGATGTCGCCAAAAAGCAAGCACAGCACGTTGAATTCTTGACGCGCATGAAACACGAAATGCTGCGACATTTCGCCAGCATTCCTCTCCAAGCCGTCTTGAATATGATTCATGGATCCGAAGACCCGTCGCTCCTCAAGGGCGACGTATTCGACGAGATTCTTTGGACACCAGCACTTGTTGAAGCGAAGAATCTTTCTTCATTGTGCGTGTTGTATACATGTAAAACCCTGGTGGCCTACGTCTTCGGCCAATATGCGCAGGCGGTTTCGTTTGCCGAACTTGCCGAAGCCAATCGACACGGGCTCATGGGTCACCCCATGCTGATTTTACAGAATGAATTTCAATCGCTCGCGTTGCTCGCGCACGCCCGAAGTTTGCCGGAATCCGAACGGGCGGCCGGTTTGGCAAAGGTCCAACGCAATCAAGCGGAAATGGCCGGCTGGGCACGTCAAGCCCCGATGAATTTCATGCACAAATGGCAGCTCGTGGAAGCCGAATGCGCGCGAAACGAAGGCAAGACGTCCGAAGCGCTCGAGCTTTATGAAAATGCCATTCGCAATGCTTCGCAAGAGAATTACATTTATGATGAAGCCGTAGCGTGTGAACGAGCCGCCGAGGCATCTCGATCGTGGTCGTTTACACGCGCCAGTGAAGCGTACTTGGTCGATGCGCATTATGCGTATTTACGTTGGGGAGCTGCCGCGAAGGTCACGGCCCTCGAACGTGCGCATCCGGACAAACTCGGCGGAAAAACGGCTCTCGCCGGAAACCGCGAAACAACGAGTGCGCAAACGTCGTCGACGGGAAAAACGGAAATTCTCGAACTCACCTCGGTCATGAAGGCCGCGCAAGCAATCTCTCGAGAAATCGTGCTCGATCGTTTGGTGCACGCGCTGCTCGAAATCATGCTGGAAAACGTAGGTGCACGGCGAGGGTTTTTCCTGCTCATGCGCGACGGCCGACTCTTCGTCGAAGCTGAATGCGAACCCGATCGGACAGCCATTTCTTTGAGTGGAATGACGCTGGCCGACAATGAATCGCGCATGTCGGGTGCAATCATCAATTACGTTGTGCGGACGGGCGAAACCATCGTGCTCGCCAATGCGGCAATTGCGGGTCAATTCACACGAGATCCGTACGTGATCAAGGCCGCTCCCAAATCCATTCTTTGCGCGCCACTCACCAACCAAGGTCAAATCATGGGCGTGATCTACCTGGAAAATAGCCTGACCGAGGGCGCGTTTACGGCTGAACGATTGGAAGTTTTGCGATTGTTATCAGGCCAAGCCGCCTTGTCCATTCATAACGCGAAGCTGTACGCGACACTCGAACAGAAAGTCGAAGAACGTACGCGTGAACTTCGAGAAAAGAACGAAGAACTCCGCGCAACGCAAAAGGAATTGGTCACAAAGGAAAAATTGGCGTCGCTGGGTACACTGACGGCAGGTATTGCGCACGAACTCAAGAATCCACTCAATTTTGTCAATAATTTTGCAAACTTGAGCGTCCAATTGGTGGAAGAAATCACGAGCGAACTCGATGAGCTGCGAGCAACGATCGACGCCGAAGCTTTCGATGGAATCACAGAATCGCTCGATCTTCTGCGTCAGAACGTAGAAAAAATTGAAAATCACGGAAAACGCGCGAACCGAATTATTTCGAGCATGCTCCAGCATTCACGAAATACAGTCGGAGAGCGAGGTCCAACGGATTTGAATGCGGTGGTTGCCGAAAACGTGACGTATTCGGTGCAGGTGGCAGAGCAACGCAATCCGGCATTCAAGCCCGAGGTCATTGCGCAGTATGATCCCAGCGTTGGGCTCATTGAAGCGGTTGCTGGTGATGTGGGACGAGTGGTCCTGAGCATCGTCGAAAACGCATGTTATGCGGTGGCTCAGAAGAAGCGCGTCATAGGGAGTGATTATCGCCCACAATTGCGGGTTACGACCATCGGCGAAGCAGATGCCATCGAGATTCGGATTCGAGACAATGGTACGGGAATTCGGCCCGACGCCGTGGACAAGATCTTCACCCCGTTTTACACGACTAAACCGCCGGGGGAAGGCACCGGACTTGGTTTGTCGCTGAGCCATGACATCATCGTCGATGGACATCGCGGCAGCTTATCCCTGGACACCCGTACTGGCGAGTTCACAGAATTCGTCATTCGTTTGCCAAGACGCTTGCGAGTTGACCCCTGATTTGGGTAGAATCGCACCGTTCCAACAACCTGATCATGGAGTTCGTCACTTGAAACCGACCGAAATCGATCGTCTCGCTTGTCCGCGTTGTCATGGTAAATTGCATTTCGTGGGAACCGTGTTGCATGGACACGTGGATCGTGGGCAATTGCCGTGCGGCCGTTGTGGGAGTGCGTGGCGCGTAGAAGACGGCATGTGTCATCTTTATGTGGAAGACAAGGTGGAAGGGACGGACCGAATGATGCGGTTCATCTATAATTACTTCTCGGTCTTTCACGATATGTCCGTGGCTACGCTTTTGCCGCTTTTCCAAGTGGGTAGTGCCAACATTACGGAAAGCGCATTTCGCAATGGATACATGCCGCGAATGGATCTGAAATCGCTCAAACCACGGAGTGACGGACAACCAGTGCGGATTTTGGAAGTGGGGATCGGAACCGGCGCCAATTTGAGGTACGTGCGTCATGATTTGCCCGCGCGTTTGCCCGTGGAAATCTGGGGCGTGGATCTGAGCCCGGGAATGCTCGCTGTGTTGCGCCGAAAATTACGGCGACAATGCGATACAGAAGTGCGACTCATGATGGCCGATGCTCACGCCTTGCCATTTCCGGATCATTCGTTCGATCGAGTGTTTCACGTGGGTGGTATCAATGGATTTCGGGATGCCAAACAAGCCCTCGCCGAAATGGCTCGCGTGGCAATTCCTGGCACTCCCATCGTGGTTGCCGATGAACAATTGGATACCTCGCAAAATCCCAATTTGTACCATCAGGCAATGTTCAAAATGGTCACCTGGTACGATAACAATCCCCACGCACCCGTCGATGCATTGCCCGAAAAGGCCCAAGACGTCCACGTGGATCAATTGAGCTTGTTCCTGTATTCGCTAGCATTCCGCATGCCGAAAGAAAAGAACGCTCAATCTTGAGCCATGAACGTGATTTTTGGGAATGGCCCGGGGCAGAACGCCCCGGTGCTACGTTTCGTCTCGAAATGGTTTGTTTGAGGCGCAGACGAGCCGTCTAAAAACGTCTCAATCCTCGTCGAGAATGGCGTCGTTCATGATGACGTCGAAAAATCCCTGGGATTCGCCGCCCGTAAAATCAATCGTTGCGCCATTAAATCGCGACGTCGCGTCAGCGGCCAATACGGAAACGAAACGAGCGACTTCGTCGACGGTGGATATGTTGTGCGTCGTCGCGAGACGTCCGAGGACTTTGCGCAGTCGTTGCAGACGTGCCTCGCCAAACGTTTTTTCGACAGCCGGCGTGAAAACGCCGCCAAATTTCAAGAGATTGACGCGGTAACCATGCGGACCAAGCTCGCGGGCTAGATGTCGATTGTAGGCGCCGAGGGCTTCTTTGGTGGCGGCAATCAGACCTGCACCCGGCAAAACGGAATCGGTCATCCAATTGCTGAGTCCGAGAATATGCGCCCCGGGGGCCAGCAAGTCGCGCCTAAACAGTTCCTGCGTCCAAAAAAGGAACGAATGCGCCATGGAATCAAACGTCTTGTGCACCTGCTTGGGCGTGACTTGATCCGCGGCTCCTGAAACGAGCCGACCAATGGATGCATTGGCCAACGAATGCACGACGAAAGCAATGCTTTTGCGCCCAGCGACGGATTCGATTTCTTCGGCTCCTGCGACAACGCCGTCCCACGTCCCGCCATCACCGATGCGAAAATGAATTTTCCGCCCGCAATTGTTCACGGCCGCTTGGACTTCGTTCGCCCCGTCGGGATGATTTCCCCGATGAATACCAAAAATATGATATCCCGGATCGTGAGCCAATGCGCGCGCAATGGCGCCACCCGTGCCACACGATGCGCCCAACACCAACGCCCATTTGCCCCCCGAAGACTCGTGCGTCATAACGAACGTTTTCCTCGGCCTTCATCCAAAAGACCTTGCACGGTGCCCATGATCCGGTGGTGGATTTTTTCGAGCGTTTTGCGATCCGCAGGATCCACGGGGCCATCCGCTTCGATGTCGATAGGTTTACCGACATGACAAACGATTTTGACGGGAAAAGGCAACGTCATGGGCCACGGTCCGGTGGCTCCAAATGCAAACCAGATGGGAAACCCTCCGGGCCAATGCAACGTTTTGGCAATGGCCGATTTGTCGAATTTCTTGCCCAATTCGTACCCATCGTTGAGTCCAATGAAGGTATCGTCTACACCCGTGCCAGCGGTGGGAATGATGGGCAATTTGTATTTGAGCGCAAGTTTCAGATACCCAAGGCGATTGCCCCATTTGACTTTGTACCGCTCGCGAAAACTCCGGCAGCCTTCAATGGGACCGGCCGGGGTAATCATGAGCGATTCGCCACGAGCAAACACGTCGGCCAATTCTGGACCATCGCCACCGACATACCCAAGCCCCTGGGGAAGCCAACCAAGAACTGGCAATTCGACGACTTTTTGGTGAATGACGGCGCGCACTTCGGCCCCGCTACGCTCGTACAGCAATGACGCGAGCATGATCATGTCATGCGCAACGCCGCGACCGTGATATCCCACAATGAGCGCTGGCCCCGACCGTTCGACATTTTCCAGACCCCGGACTTCGAACCGGTGATAATGCCGCATTGCAGTCCAGTAGCCATCCCATGCGGCGCGTGCCGCGCGAGGTCCAAGATTCATCGTACTCCTGCCTGAAAAAGAACGGCACCATATCCCGTGCCCGCACCAACTGCAGCCATCAAGATGCGATCGCCCGGACGAACCTTTCCACTCCGCAGCAACCGATCGAGGCTCACGGGAACCGATGCCGAACCAACACTACCGATCTCATCGACCACCGTAATGGTTCGTTCCATCGGAACATTCATCATGGCCATGATCTTTTCGAGCATTCGGCCATTCGGTTGATGTGGGAGAAACCATTCGATGTCGCGCAATTCAATACCCGCTGCAGCCAACACTTTTGCTGAACTTCCAGCCAATGCATCGGCCGCGACGCTCGTGAGTTTTTCGTACGTCGCATCAAATTGGAGAAACGTCGGCGGCGCGGACAAACCGGGGTGTTGCATCGTTACTTCACGTCGCAATTCGGCGCTGCTCGCAAGAAATGACGCCAAAACACCTTCACTTTCCGTGGTCGCTCCAACGATGGCCGCACCAGCCGCATCACCCATGACCAGGAACGGACGCGGTTTTTCCACGGGCAAATATCGTGAAAAGATCTCGCCAGATACTATAGCCACCGGGCCAAATCCCGTAGCCACCGAACGCGCCGCCGTATCGAGTGCTGTGAGAAACCCGGCACACGAATTGTTGATATCGAAGGCGTCGCATGTGTCATGAAGGCCAAGCCGATCACAAACGAGGTGCGCCGTGCCCGGAATGAGCATATCGCCACCCGTAGAACTGACGAAAATGACGCGTCGCAAATCCGTCGGCGCCATGCCCGACGCCTCGAGAGCCCGCTTTAATGCTTCCGCCCCAATTTCCGCAGCCGTCGTTTTGGAATCGACCCAATAACGTGTCGATATACCAATCTTGTCTTCAACGTCCTGCGGGTCTTTCCCCGGCCAAACCAAACCCGCAACTTCACTCGTCGGAACTCGACGACCCGCAAGGTAACTTCCGGTCCCCAAAATGCGTGCGTTGATCATCTTCTACACCAAGTTGTTTTGGTTATGCGATCCGGCGCTTGACTTGGCCAAGAGGTGTGGTAACGCGGCCATGAAGTGAATCTTCCAACGCCGCTGTGCAGTTCGCCTGGACACCCATGTAGCGAAACAGATGTGCGAAGGGAAGAACCCTGTGCGTTTGTAATATAGAACTGAGCTGCATTGTAATAGTCCAACCCTCGCTCTCTGTAGCGGTCGCGGCATCGAATCACGTCGCTTGTCAACAAATATCGAAGGTTAGGATATGCAAGGCGCGTTGCGCGTAGTTACGTCCTTACGCCAATCCGACAGCGTTCGTCAATACGGTTGTGTCAGCCGGTTCTGATTTTTGGGCTACGCACCGTTGACACGGACGTTGTGGTGCGTGTACCATCACCGACACCTGTCATGGTCAAATACGGTCAAGCCCTGCGCGCGATTTCGGTCCTCTGGTGGAAACCATTCGAGTTTGACTCGCTCAACCTGATGGTCGATGCGGTGTCTCTTTCGTGGCCGGTGCAGACGTGGTATCGGCGCATGATTGAGCAAGCGCCTCGAGAAGAGGTTGAGCATCTTCGCGAATTGACGAAGATGCCGATTGATATTGAAGCGCTGAAAAAGCTGCCGAGGAACACATTCGGGCATCAATATGCGATCTTCTTCGAGAAGCATTATATCTCGGCGGGTGGCCATGTGGGCGCAGCGCCTGGACTCAGAGAAACCTTCGAGCGAGATTGGGTGACGCAGCGGTTTTTCAAGATCCACGACATTCTCCACTCGATTGTAGGCTTTGGTGTCGACGTTCCCGGCGAAATGGGTTTGCAAGTATTCAATATGATGAATTTGCGCGAACCTTATGGAATTGCTTCGGTGGCCGCCACGCCGTACATGATGATGCGTTATGGCAAACCCGTCGCAATGGTGAAAGAAATGATTCGCGGGTACAAGCTGAGCCAACAATCGTATAACCTGTTTTTCGCTCCGTTCGAAGACATGTGGGAACTCGACTTCAACGACGTCCGGCAGCGTTTGGGTTTCGAGCCGATTGCTGCTCTCGCCTGAAAACGAGCAACAGCTCGCAACGCGATCATGACGAATGCGGATAAAAAGCGCCGCAAGTTGCGCGGCATTGTGTGATTTTGGTCGAGGTCAACGACCTGCTCCACGTTTGCATTGCGGCACAACCGCGGCAATCCCCCACATTGCCGCGGTCACCTCGAGCCACCTGATTCGCCCAATCCCATCAACGGGCTGATCGTCTTCACGACGACGGATACGTCGTCCATGTGCGTCCACCTCGACGCCGCGCATGTTCCCAACGCAAGGTGAATTCATCGACGGCCACGTTCACGGCTGGATCTTGTGCCGCATGCTCGACCATTTTCGACGACAAACAGAAATTCGAGGTCTGCAAAAATGGCAGCGGAAAATTCACCTTCGCATTGTATGCGACATCCGCATAACCACTCTCGACTTTTCCGGTCAAGTTGGCCAAGAGATTCAACGCCACGGTGAAATCGAACATTCGATTGATCGGCCCGAGGCTCGTAATGCGGGTAAAGAAATTGGGCACCCAAGCGGGATGGGGACGTTTCGAAGGCGGATATGTATTGGCTCCAAACGTCAAGTTGGCGCCAAAATAGGGCAGGATTTGCGCCGCCAAGTTATTGGAGAATGCGCCATCGACAAACCTTTGTTCGGCACTGAATGTCGGAGGCAAAAGAGGCGGCGCCGATGCTGCCGCACGAATCGCCGTCGCGAGTGGCCCTCGAACGAAGGCCACACCTTCGCCGCGCGTGAGATTCGTCGCGTTCGGCCGGAAATCCACATGGAGATTGTCCAGACAATCGCGATCTTTGAATTCATGTTCAAAGAATGCCTGGGCAAAACACCCATTAAATATCCAGAGCCCGATGACCAGATCGAGCACTCCGCTGTCTCCCCGCTCGACGAGCATATCGAGGCCTGGCACGCCATACGCGCTGTAATAAGCACCAACCATCGCCCCTGCGCTCGCACCCGTAATGACATCGAGCGGCACGCCGCGTTTTCGGAGCTCTTTGATAATGTATACCGATTGCATCGACCATACACCACCACCGGCAAGAGCAATCCCAGTACGACGATCCGTAAGCGCTCGAGCCCAAACGCCCATTTCGTATGCAAGTGGTGCATCAATGGGCGTAAGCGGCATATAAGCATTCCAGACTTGCGCGAGTGCTCGTAATTGAACCAAGTCGAGGCGGATCCGACAATCACAAGCATGCGTGATTTTCGCGGGATTCGCATTCACGTAATGAAGCTCTTTCGAGCACGGAAGTGGCGGCAACCCGACCACGACGGTTTGCAAGACGCGTGGCGTCCCTATCGCCGGAGCCGTCATGTAATCGTCGGCATGGCCAAAAAAGATTTTGACCACAGTATCCACCGTCGACGATGGCACTCCGTCGAGAAGCACGTAATCGTACCCCGGTGCATGGGCCAAGGCGACTTCGGGCAAGTTCGGATCGACAAACATGTACCAAAGAGCGCCCAACCCATTGCCCTGCACCGGTATCGGCGCGGGACTCGGCGATTGGTTTGGCGCACATGCCCGCAATACAAGGACATGATCCGAAAAGGACGTCGCAATCTCGCGCGCCAAAAGCTCGATGAGCAACGAAAGCGGCGTATCGACAATGGTCGTCACGAATTGAATGATGCTGCCGCGAGAATCGTTCTCGTTAGGCGAAACATACGTCGTCTGCGCGCCGCTGAGATCCAACAGCGGCACCAAATTTTGGCGTAATGGAGTCGACGAAGCTACCAGGGCCAGAAACTGTGCGCCTGAAACTTCTAGGTACGTCCCGGCAGAAACAGCCGTCAACGATATCGAACGAGGTTGCTGCAGCAGAACGTCGCGAAGTCCAGCCAAACCGTCCCGTGGTCCACCAATTCGAGTCACACCATCGAGGGTGTAGTCGCCAGAGAGCAAAATGAAGAACGATGGCGACGTGGGTCCGTTGGGATCTGGCTCCGGAACGCAAATCGCTTGCCCCGGCGTCGCCGTGTGCAAGCTGGCCATGCTGATCAGTCGCGCCAAGTCGTATCGACTCGCCAAGCGAAACACGGGAGTATCACGCAAATACCGAGCAACTCGTTCGAACTCAGCGGGATCATTGAACAATGGCATGGGGACACTCCTGCAACCGGGACGATCACAGCCATACACGTTCCAGACGGACGCGTCAAAAGGAACCTGCATCGAGTGTAAAGATGCTTGCAACGTTCGATCGCTGCGATGGAACGGGATGGGATGAAACGCGAGAAAGGCGGGACTCTAGGAAGAATCAAACCGCCAGTTCTGCTCGATTACGGGATGAGAACCATGGATGAGCGCGGCGGGAGATTCAGCGTCGGACCCGTCACCGATTGGCCAGTCAAAAGGTTTGTCAGCGCGCCACTGGGCAAACCACTGACGGAACTCTGCGCATCGCCACGATTGATCGCTACGTACACGGTTTCCGTCGCATGCACCATCTTGTACGCCATGGTGTCCGCCGTCGCCCAAAGGCTCGTCCGATTACCTCGACGTAACGCCACGTGATCTTTGCGGATTTGACCCAATTTCGCAATGTGCGCTTTCAGCAGATTCTGCCCGGCAGAATACCCCGACCATTGCATATCACGACGATTGTCCGGGTCGCCCGCTCCGGGCAAACCAATCTCGTCGCCGTAATAGATGAGCGGCACGCCGCGCGTCGTCATGAGCAGCGTAAAGGCATTGGCCATCCGCTCGAACGCCACTTGCCCGCCAGGCAATCCTGGCCCCGCTTGATTGGGCCATTGGTTGTTTTTCCCGCCATCCCAGGGATTCGTCCAGAGCGGGCCATCTTGGGCCAAATGGATCACACGGGGCAAATCGTGGTTGCCAATGAAGGTGCTCATGATCCCATTGCCGTAATACGCATCGTTGCCATTCAAGAACCCTTCGAGGTCCTGCATGGTGCCTTGACGCAAAAGAATCTTCGAGCATACCTCGGCGCGATGTGGGAAATCGAATTGGCCGTCGAGTTTCGTCAGGGGATCGACGTAATACTTGATGAGGCCCTTGTCACCCGTATACGTCTCGCCCACCATGTAAAAGTGTTTTCCCGTCACTTTGTCGATATCGTTGTTCACGCGCGTTCGCAGATCCGTGAGCCACGAAATATGCATATGCTTGAGCGCGTCCAAGCGAAGGCCATCGATACCCGTTTGTTGCCACCACCAAACCATGTTGTCGATGCTGTATTTGCGAGCTTCGGGAACTTCGTAATTGAAGTCGGGCAAATAAGGCGTAAACCAGCATCGCTCTTGGGTTGGTCCTTCCCAACCACATCCCTGACCGCAGACGCAATTGCCACCATTACCATTGGAATTCGGCCAGAACCAACCCATGTTTTGCTGATACACTGCTGCCGAACTATGCGCATGGTTTGCCGCATAATCAATGAGCACTTTGATGTTCACCTTATGCGCTTCATCGACGAGCTCCTTCAGCTTGGCCATCGTGCCGAAATGCTCTTCTGTCTTGTAGAAGTCTTTTGGCCAATAACCATGATACGCGCTGTATTCATGTCCGTCGTCCCCTTTACCGGATTGTTCGGTATTGTCGACAGGCACGGTGAGCCACAACGTATTCACGCCAAGCTGCCCAAAATAGCCTTCTTTGATCTTGTTGATGACGCCTTGCCAATCACCACCATGATAATTGGCCAATGGCGGCACATTCGCAACAGGCGTACCATTGTTCGACGGATCCCCATCGACGAATCGATCGACAAAGACGAAATACATGACGGCATCGCGCCACGCTTCAATCGGACTGTCTTCAGGCGGCGGAGGTGCAGTCACGCACGTCCACGGATCACACGTGGTCGCCATCAGCAAACTGTTTTTCCCGCCAAATCCATCGTCGATTTGATTGGGATTCGTCGGATCGTTGATCCAATTGTTTCCATCGAGGACGTATTTGTATTGAACCTGCTTGTTGTAAGGAATCGGGACGACCACCGACCATTTCCCGCCGGCCTTCGTCAATGCAACACCCATGTTCCATGTGTTGTCGCCGAAATCGCCGCGCACTTCGACGCTCATTTGAGCCGAATCCGGCAACGAAAATTCATAATCGCAACGCTTCAAATCGTCGCTGCACATCGGAGGCATCGGAGGACCATTCCCCGTCCCTCCACCGCCAGCCGTTCCAAATCCGGTACCCGTCGTTCCTCCCGGCGGCGGCCCCTCGCCAGGATTGTATCCACCCAATCCATCGGGCGAATTGTATTGGTTGAGGTCCTCGGCCAAACACGATATGCCGCCTACGGTAGGAACGGCAATCAGCGCAGCCAAACCAATCAAGCGCTTCGTTCTGTTCAAGTTCATGTCCTGCACGTCAAGGTGTGGGGTTGAGACAAACACTTCCCTCGGGGAGAAGCACGCGATACGACAATTCACCGAGCGGCACGGATTCTCCTTGCCCGAGGCCGAATTTCTCGCCCGTCATGACATCCACGTATTGCCCCGCGGGCACCGCCCCCGAAGGCATCGGAATGCTCGCACTTTTTCGCGCAAACATGACGACCACCAGCTCGCCATCCCCCGCATCACGCAAATACGTATACATGTCCGCCCCAACGACCACAGGCACACGGGTACCCTTTCGCAAAGCCGCGGAACAACGTCGCAATCGACCAAAACGCGATACGACAGACCGCACATCCATTTGCAATGGCGAAATCGTCGCCAAGTCCGGCACGACGCGCCGAGAATCCGGATCTCCCGCTCCTGCTAACGCCAGTTCGTCGCCGTAATACAAGACAGGCAAACCCGGGATTGTTAAGACAAACGCAAGCGCCATTTTTGTCCGCGCATAAACGCTTGGATCCGTCGGCTGCGGCGGAGGAGCATTCCACGGATTATTTCCTGCATTACCCACGGCCTCCGATATGAATCGCGATGTGTCGTGATTGTCGATCATCCGACCGAGCACCGAACCCGAATGTGCGAGCGCCGCGTCATTCAGCACCAGCGTTTCTTCGAGCGCCGAAAAGCCCTGACGATCTGCAGCAAATACATCGCGAATGGTCCACATCAGCGGAAAATCGAACGCTGAATTCAATGCATACGGTCCCAAATAATACCGAATCGATTCAATTCCGCCCGTTCCCGCTCCGGTGTACACTTCGCCAAGCAAAAACGTCGCTTCATTCCCGGTCACATTGCGCCGCAAGGCATGCGCAATGCGCCTCGTTGCCGCGCGAGGCATCATGGGAACGGCGTCTACCCGCACGCCATCGGCATCGAACGTATCCATCCAATATGCAGCATCGTCCGCTTGCAGCCGCATGGCGTCGGGATTTTGAAATCGCACATCGGGCATATATGGCGCAAACCAGCACGTCTGGAGTTTTTCTCCCCAACCACATCCCGGACTTCCACACAAGCACCCGTCTATTCCTTCATGAAACCAACCCGAATTCCGATGCTGCACATAACGTTCGTTTCGTTCATACACATGATTCGGAACGATATCGAATATCACGCGAATGCCGTGCCGATGTGCCTCCGCTGTCAATTCATGCAATGCGCTTTCCCCGCCAATTCGCGGTTCGACGCCGCGTGATTCCAATGGCCAATACCCATGATACGATTCATACAAATGACCATCCCGCCCTTCACGAATTTCCGTCGGATTCGTGTATACGGGCGAAATCCATATCGCACTGACACCCAATTCATCAAACGTGCCTTTTGCAATTTCGGCGCGTACTCCATCGAGCGTCCCACCTGCACGTGCTCCAGCATTCGGCGGTGGTGACAAAACCGCACCACCATCCCCGCGGAATCGATCCACCATCAAATGATACAAAATACCTTCGTTCCACGATTCTTGCGCCGGCTTCGTCCAGGCAACAACCTTGGCCGGCGATGTCGACTGGCCGCTTTTGTCTTCAGCAACGAGTGAAAACGAATGCTTTCCTCGAGACAAACCTTTGGCAACCACGGAGAATTTGCCATTCACGGCCGACGCACTTTGCGGCGTTATGGCAACACCGTCCGTTTCCACATGGAATGAGCTCGTGTCGAATTCGCTCCCTTCGCGACCGGCCAGAAAAACGCCGTCAATCGAAACGTCTTCACCTTGCACATCCACTTGATCAATCCGCAATTGTGGCGCCGAACAATCGTCCACAATGACCAACGAAACCTCTTCCTCGTCCGTTGCTCGAAATGTCGTCAACGGATTGAGCGAATCGAGCTCGGGTTTGCCACCTCGTACAATGCGATACCCGTATTCACCCGCCGAAAGATCCATCGGCTTGAGAAACCAGCCATCATCGCGTTGCTCGAGTGCCTCGGCTTCTGCCCACCCGTTCCAACTACCTTCGACGCGAATGTCCGTCGATCCGCCAGGCTTGGCCCAAATCACGGTTTTGCATTCACGTGCCGGCGGTTCGACTGCGCCACACCCGAGCCCTGCCGTAAGCAGACAAACCCAAGTAGGAAGAAATCGCAATCTCCACATGGCCGTACTCCAAATTATCACAATCGATAATCAGGCGTCATGTAAAGAACGCGGAACGCGCGAACATCGGCGCCGTGAATCAAGTGCCGCCGGTACGCCCGTGCCACCCGCAATCACTTCGTTCGTTGAATGATGTGAAATCCGTACGGCGTTTCCACGAGATCGCTGATGGCATTCACCTCGAGCTGAAATGCGGCATCCGAAAACGCCTTCACCATCGCGCCGCGTTCAAATACCCCAAGGTCGCCTGCACGTTCAGCAGCGCCGGGTTCGTCCGAGCATTCGCCCACGACAGATTCCCATGCAGCGCCCGAACGTAATGCTGCGAGGCATTGTTCTGCGCGCGCTTTCGCCTCTTCACGCGTGCGCTTGACGTTTTCCGGCTTTTGCAGCGAACGCGCGTGCATGACAAGCATGTGGCGCGCCCCCACACGCGTAGGCATTTTTGCCAAACGCTCACGCTCACGCTCTTCGCTCTCTTCGCGCTCGGCAGCCCGAATGGGACCAATTGTCTCGAGACCACCCCCTGTCCATTCAGGGCCAGTGGCCAACGTGCTGCACGCTGAACCAGCAATGGCCAAGAGAAACACGAGCGGCGTTTTGGACATGGCCGGAACGTGGACCAACACCTCGCAAAGCGCAAGTAAAACACACGCACCAACGCTTCAGATCGTTCGTGGGAGTAACATGCGCCCATGCCGCTGCTCGATGTAGTGCTCGGTTACGACTGCAATCTTGCGTGTACGTACTGCACGATCACGCCGGAGATGCGCCTGCGCATGTTGCCGACGGAGCGCATCGCAAAGGAGATCGATCGCGCAGCGTTGCGAGGCTTTCGCGACATCGCGTTCACCGGCGGTGAACCAACGATTCGTCCTGATCTGGTTCCCCTCATCAAGTACGCCAAAAAGCGCGGGTTTGTCGAAATAAAAGTCGCATCCAACGGGCTACGTTACGCGCACTTGCCCTACCTCGAAGCGCTCGCAAACGCCGGCGTGAATCAGTTTCACATGTCGATGCACGCGTTCCAAGACGACGCTTACGACGCAACGGTGCAACGTGAAGGTTCAGCGATCCTGCGCAAACAAGCCATCGCGAATCTGGTCGAGAAAAACCTGAAGCCCGTTGCCGACTTGATCCTCAAAGAAGACACGTACCGAGACGTACGCGCATGGGTCATCGCGTTGGCCGATCAAGGCGTGCGCGATTTTCGTTTGTGGCTCGTTTCGCTCACCGACGGAAACGCGAAAAACACGCGTCAATTGCCGAAGATTTCCGCCGTCGCCGAAGCGGTAAAACAAGCGCTCGACGTGGCTCGCGATCGAAATCTCGACGTGCGTTCCCTGCATATTCCACGTTGTTTCCTCCACGGTTACGAAGCGCATGTGCACCATCCGGGCGCAGATCTCGTGACCGTCGTGACGCCAGACGACGTCTTCGATCTGAAAAACTCACGTCTCTCCGGCGGGGTCAAACCTTTGGTGTGCAAACAATGCGTGTACGATGATGTTTGTCCCGGACTACGCGCCGACTACATCGCACTGCACGGCGATGCGGAACCTCGCGCCGTAACATTTGGGGTTTCACCCCAAACCCCACGAGGGCTGCTCGCCCTCGACCCGCGCAAGGGCCCAGGCCCTTGACCCACGCATTGGGTTGGCCACGACCT
>JBGAOI010000189.1:0-10889 GCA_044221885.1 Polyangium sp. (in: bacteria) | reverse complement strand
AAGGGTGGCTTTGCCACTTGTATGAACCAAAAGAGATGCCGCATCGAGCGTGGGCGTTTTGGGCGGTGGCGCTGCCTGTTTGGTATCGGGGCGTTGTCGGGGCAAGAGATTACCCGGATTCATGATGCCCTTGGGATCGAAGGTTTTTTGCAAGGCCTGAATCACCGCAATGCCATGACCCAATTCCGCTCCGAGGCGCGGCGCTTTGCTTCGTCCAACGCCGTGGTGATGCGATAACGTGCCGCCTGCGCCAATGGCTGCGTCGAGAGCTGCTCGCCATGTTGCGTCGTACGTCGCTTCCATTTCCGCGGTCGAGGCCGCGCTTCCGGCGAACGTGAAATAAATGCTGCATCCGTCGGGATAAGCGTGGGATAGATGCGCCATGACAAACACATGTTTTCCCAAAGCTTCACGGACGGCTCGGTACAATTCTCCGAGGCGCGACCAAGGAGCGGCGATTTCCATGGTGTCGCTGAAGGCCCCGGCCATGAATACCGGCGATTGCCGATAACTCACGCTGTAACGATGGTCGAGCCAATGCCGAGCGGGTTTTTCGCCCAGATCTTTGGCGCCTTGACCCATTGCCATCATTTTTGCGCGTTCGAGGTCTGCTTTTACATGCTCGGACGAACCTTCGAAGAGAACGATGAGCGTTGCGCCGCCCATGAGATTCGACGGAGCGGCATTGATGAGTTTGTTCACCACGCCTGGACGCCGAAGGACTTTTCGCAAGACAGCCGCGCCAAACCCGGCACCTTCTCCAGCGGATTCGTGGAACTCTTCCGATTTTTGTTTGCCGCGACGAACCGACCCGAGACGCGCAATGAAAGAATCGAAAACGTCGTACAATCGAGCGACCGCGGGACGCAAGCCGGCTTGGAACATCGTGCGGAGAAATTCCCATCCCGCTTCGACATTTGGAAAAGAAAACGCACCAAAAGACCGCGATTGCGGGGCTGGATGCAGTCGCAATTCGGCACTTGTCACAACGCCCAATACGCCTTCGCTGCCAATGATGAGCGGCGTCATGTCGGGGCCATTGGCTCGGCGTCGAAATCGAACAATTTCGCCGTCGCCAACAACGCATTCGAGCGATACGACCATATCTTCGATTTTGCCGTAAAGTCCGGAACACTGCCCTGCGCTTCGTCCTGCAACCCATCCGCCGACGGTCGAACACAAGATCGATGACGGAAAATGGCCCAAGGTAAAACCGGCATCGCCAAGTTCTTCTTCCAGGCGAATACCGAGCGCTCCAGCGCCCACATCGAGCACGCTGGTATCGCGATGAATATGGCGAATACTGGACAATTTTTTCAAATCGAGCACAACGGTTCGATTGTCCGGTAAAATGCCTCCGCAAACACCCGAACCGGCGCCAAACGGTACGAGGGGCACGCCTTCTCGAGCGCATTCACGCACAATCGCGGCGACTTGTTCGACGGATTCGGGCCAAACGACCAAATCGGGTTGATGTTCGGCAATACGTCCCGCGGAAACGGCCAAATGATGGCGCGGCCAAAGGTCGCGGGCATAGGCAATGCGATCGACGGGAGACGCTGAAACAACCGCGCCCGGAGCGATTTGCTCGATCCTTGTCGCGAATGTCATGGGGCACCTCGCTTTGCCAACATTATCTACGTTCGGCGACGATGATCAATCGTGGGGATTCCGAGCCGAAAAAGACGCCCGGATGTGCAGGATGTCCGGTCACTTCGAGTACCTTGAAATCGGCGTCGTGCATCATTTTGCCAATTTCGTGCAAGTTGTAGAGGCGCATCGAATAATCGAGTTCTCGTGAACGCCCGTCGTCGAACATGGCCGTTCGCTTTACTTTGAGGCGGCTCGAAAAGAAATCGACCTGCATTTCATCCATGCATACGCATCCGTCACCCTCGAACCACACCATGCTGGGTTGTCGAGGAGCGACATAATCGCGATTGATGATATCGAGGACCAAAACTCCGCCCGTGCGTAAAGCTCGGTGCATTCGTTGCAAGATATCGAAGTTTTTCTCGTCGTCGAAATACCCGAAACTCGTGGACCAGGAATACACGCCATCGAAGACCTGGTCGAAATTCATTTCGCGCATGTCGCCTTGCAAGAAATTCAGCTTTTGATTGCGACCTTGGGCTTCTTCTGCCGCAAGAGCCAACATGCTGAGCGACAAATCATAACCAACGACGGCATATCCACGGCTCGACAATTCGACCGCGTGTCGTCCCGTGCCACAGGCCAAATCGAGAATGCTGGCGCCTTTTTCCAAGCCGAGGCATTGCTCGATGAAATTCACTTCGCGCGTGATGACCTTGTTTTCGGCGCGATCCATCGTGCGAATGAAATCGTCGTCGAAAAGATCCTCCCACCACGGGCGTTGCCGTCGACGACTGGGCTCGGGCAACGTCGGGGGTTTTGCTGCTGCTTGCGCTGCAGGCGCAGCCGCTGGAGGCGGCGGAGGTGCCGTTTTGACAGGCGGCGGTGGCGCCTTGGGAGGCAATGGCGGAGGAGGCTTTTTTGGACCAGCAGCGGCCGGGGAAGGTGTCGGGGTCGGCTGAACCGGGGGAGGCGCGGGTGCCTCGACCTCGATGGCCTCTTCTTCCACGAGCTGCTCGATGTCGTCGGATGTTGCGGCTTCGGCCGTGAGCTCGGCTTCGTCTTTGCTGATCGGTACTACTTCGAGTTCGGCGCTGGCTTCCCGCACCACTGGACTCGAGGTGACTGGAGCCTGCACGGGCAACGGCGGCGGCTCTTTCGATGCAACCGGCACGGCTTCCCGCGTGGGCAAAGGAGGCGGCGTGGATGCGTCTCTCGCGGCTGCCGTTGCAACGTTTGTCTGGGCCGTGTCTGCGGCCAATGCTGCGGAGATTTCAGCAACTTTGGGCGGTGGCGGTGTCCAGCCTTCTTCCGGAATCTCGTCGACCGCGCGCGCCTTGAACCTCGGTACTGTTGCGATATGGTCGGTTGAGGGCACTTCGGCTGCGGCTGCGGGATTCGGGACACTGACCGGCGGAAGGTCATCACCGATGGCCAGGATCCGCATGGGCTGAATCACTTCCATCATTTCGGAAGGATCCATCAGCGGGAGCGGAGGTGGTTCAGGTGCGATCTCGACGGGTGCGGGCGTAGCGACCGGTTCGAGCGCAGGAGGCGGCGGAGACTTGCTGACGGCGAATGGAGCCGGGGTTTGTGAAGAAAAACTCTCCAGAACAGGAGCGACTTGAGCAACGGGCGGCGGTGTTTCGCTGACCTGCAGGTCGCCTGTATTTGCGACATCGTCTTCGGTCTTCACGACGCGACGCGAACGACGACGCATGGGCCCTGTGCTCGGGCGATCCTCCGTGTAGGGCGGCGCGATTCCATCGATGGTGCTCGGCGGCGCATCGACCGACGCTTGCGATAGCGGCAGAACGGAAGTTCGTCCTGTCAAACGCGACGGTGGTGTCGATGAAGATCGCGGGGGAAGCGATCCTGGAGGATTACGCGAGGGGCGTGGTGGTGCAGGAACGCTGGGACTGGGACGAGGAGGGACCAAGGGCGGCGCTTGGCCCACGTCTGCCGACACCGACGCAGTAGCTTCGGGCGGCGTAGGTTGCGAGCCCGGCGGTGGGATGTTGTCGGTGGCCGGCGTTTCACTCATGCGACGCGCGCTCCATGCAGAGACTGACCCATGCGAACAGGCCCACTCTGAATCCCCCAGGGGCGGGCCTTGTTTGGTTCGACAAACACTACGGCGGTTGAGCCAAGATGAAACATACCGATTTCGCCACCACGCTCGACATGGCGTGACGGTTCGAGTCGATGTTCACCCACCGGGACATCGCGTTCTTCGATGCCCGTGACCGTGATGCGACCGACGACGATCGCACCAACCATGACGACCGTGACGCGACCTTGCGTTGCCGTATCAATGCAAATCGCGACGCGTCGATTGCGGGCGAAGAGCATCGGGATGTGACGCTCGCCGATCGAGTTGACGGGAAAGAGATCACCCGGGAAAGAACGAACGACACCGATCTCGCCAGCAACGGGTGAATGCACGCGGTGGTAATCACGCGGGCTCAAGTAAACGACAGCGAACTGGCCACCTTCGTACCGACGCGCATCGAGCGGATCACCAACGAGATCAAGCG
The DNA here is from genome assembly GCA_044221885.1 of Polyangium sp. (in: bacteria). Classification (GTDB taxonomy): domain Bacteria; phylum Myxococcota_A; class Polyangia; order Polyangiales; family Polyangiaceae; genus Polyangium. Next base: position 6,759 of record JBGAOI010000189.1, on the reverse strand, counting down.
CGGTGTAGTCACGCCCTTTGATCTTGAACGTTCCATCGCGCTCGATGGGACCAAACGATTCGATGCGTCCATCTGCGGGACTGACGATCGCATCCGGTTCGTCGCAAATGGGTCGCGCACCATCACGCAAGGGACGCGTGAAAAATTCGTCGAAACACGCGAAACCGCGGTCGGGTTGCACGGCCTCGTCCATGTCGACGCGATAGGCTCGCGCAAACGTTCCGACGACTGCGGAAGCAACAACCGACGGAAGCGGAAGTTCGCAAAGCGTTCCCACGGCGCGTGTGATGCGTTCGCGCGGGAGCACTCGCAAAAGCTGAGCTGCGGCGTACGTGGCGATCATTGTAGATTTTTCAGAAGACAGCCTGCCGAGCTTAGGCGGCGCTGCGGACACGGGTCAACGATGGAGCGCTCGACAAGCTGCTTTTGACCTCCGGTTCATTCGTCCAGCCAGACGGAACCCACTCGGCCCACGCATGCCCCGACATGCGTCAAGTCGACGCGAGTGTACCGAGAGTCGGTCTCTTTTGTGGCGCCGTATCGCTGACTCGTTGGTGTACGATTCGATACGAAAATTCGAACCGTGGTCCGGTTTTTTGCGACATCTCGGTGAATTGAATCACGAAAATTCGAACCGTGGTCCGGTTTTTTGCAACATTTAAAGCTTTCCTGGATCACAATTGAATCAAAAAGTGATCAAAAATTCAATCACCGCTCCGTTTCAGAGCGGCCTGCACGATCAGGTGCTCTCTCTTGGAGCGCGAACGTGGTGTCGCGCTGAGATCCACCACGAAATCCTGCGTTTCTCCTTCGGCACGACTCTCGCATTGGACCTAAACACGCGCCGACGGGGCGCCAAACAGGAGGCTTCGCATGGAAATCAAGTTTTGGGGCGTTCGTGGCAGCATCGCATCTCCCGGTCCGGACACGATGGGCGTCGGTGGCAACACCAGTTGTGTCGAGGTTCGTTGCGGCAAACAGCGCATCATCCTCGATGCCGGCACAGGCATCCGACAACTCGGCGACAAAATGATGGCGGAAGGGCCCGTCGAAGCGACGCTTCTCCTCTCGCATCTGCACTGGGATCACATCCAGGGCATCCCGTTTTTCGTCCCTGCGTACGTGCCGACGTCACGTTTGCAAATTGTTGGAGGGACAAACGGCATGATGTCTCTTCGTGACGCGCTCGCTTACCAAATGACCGCGCCTGTTTTCCCGGTTCGCTTGGACGAACTCGGTGCGTCCATCGATTGGCGTGAGGTTCGTTCGGGCGAACGTTTCAAGATCGACGACATCGACGTGCGAGTCATGCGCCAAAATCACCCCGGTGGATCGTACGCGTATCGCCTCGACTACAACGGTCGCAGCGTTGTGTATGCGACCGACACCGAGCACTACGCCTGTGTGGATCCTGCGCTCGCGACGCTCGCTCGAGGTGCCGATGTGCTCATCTACGACTCGCAATACACGCCCGACGAGTATCGCGGCACCACGCCGTACAACTCCAAGGTCGGCTGGGGTCACTCGACGTACGTGGCAGGTGTGGAACTCGCCAAGGCCGCTGGCGTTGGGCAATACGTGCTTTTCCACCACGATCCGCGTCGTAACGACACGGGCGTTGCAGAAGTGGAACGACTCACGCGTGAACTCTTCCCGCACTCGGTGGCTGCGCGTGAAGGCTTGACCCTGGAACTGGGACTACAGCCTTTCGCACAGGCCGCGTGATGGCACTCCCAGCGCTCCGCACCGAGCCGTGCTTGATGACGGAAGCAACGTGGGCTCCTATGCTCGACGTTCTACCGTTCTCTATGTCGCGCCTCTCGCTCCTTGTGGATCTGGCTTCTCTGCTCGCACGCGAGGTTGACCTCGACGCGTTGCTCGGAACTGCGTGCGAGCGTTTGGCGCAAGCGATGTATGCCGATCGCGCCACGATCTGGCTCGTCGATGCAGAACAAGGCGACCTCGTTACGCGTGTCGCCGTGCTTCCGGAGCTACCTGCTCTGCGACAACCGCAGGGCAAAGGCATCGCTGGATATGTCGCTCGTTCGGGTGAAGTCGTGCGTGTCGACGATGCATCACGTGACGCGCGTTTCGATCCTTCCGCGGACAAAGCGACGGGATACACCACGCGATCCATGCTCGTTGCGCCGATTCGTGAAGACTTGCGCGCACCTGTTCGAGGTGTCGTTCAGCTTCTCAACAAGCAAGGCGGACCCTTCGATGAAGAGGACGAACGGTACCTCGTAGCGCTCTCGAGCCAGCTTGCTCGAGCGCTCTCCATGACCACGTTGCGCGCCGCGGATGGGGGAAATCCGGGCCTCGTGTTGCAAGGTCCGTTCAACCGCATCGTTGGACGAAGTCCCGCAATCACCGCGGTTTACGAGAAAATACAACTTGCTGCTCAAACGGATGCCACCGTTCTTCTCCGTGGTGAAACAGGCAGCGGCAAAGGTCTCTTCGCTCGCGCGATTCATGTGAACTCGCGTCGTCAAGCGCGACCGTTTGTCACGGTCGATTGCACCACGTTGCCTGCGCAACTTGTCGAAAGCGAACTCTTTGGCCATGAACGAGGCGCATTTACGGGCGCCGATCGTCGGGTCCCGGGCAAAGTCGAATTGTCCGAAGGCGGAACACTTTTTCTTGACGAACTCGGTGACTTGCCTCTCGACATTCAAGGCAAGCTCCTCCGATTCCTTCAAGATCGTACGTTCGAGCGGGTCGGTGGTCGAAGCACCATGCGCGCGGACGTGCGTATCGTTTGCGCGACCCATCGCGACCTCGAAAAAGCCGTCGCCGATGGCCGATTTCGCGAAGATCTGTACTACCGCGTCAAGGTTGTCGAAATAGAACTCCCGCCCTTGCGCGAACGTGGACGTGAAGAAATCGAAGCGCTCGCTCGGCACTTTGCGGACGTGTACGCGCAACGTTATGGACGTCCAGCGCCTAGCTTCGAGCCCGGTGCGCTCACGGCCATCGCGTCCCATTCGTGGCCAGGCAACGTGCGCGAACTCGAACACTGGATCGAAAGTGCCATCGCGCTCGCGCCCGATGGTCGCATCACCGCGTCTCATCTTCCGCAGCGCAAACCGCGCACACTTACTGGGGCCGAACAATCCGGAACGTTTGCCATTCCGTCGATTGTCTCGACAGACGTTGCTGTCGACGGCGAGCTCAAGCTTCCCTTGAGTTTGTCTCTCGATGACGCTGTCGAACGTTACGTTAGCGCCGTCGTCGACGCGTGTGGTGGCAACAAGACCGAAGCGGCGCGTCGTCTCGGCGTTGGTCGCAACACGATCGCTCGTGCGCTTTCACGTCACGCCGGCCCACCTTCGCGCGGTTCGTCTCCCGGTAACAGCGACGATTGATGCGTCAGTGTGGAGCGCGTCGCGCCATCTCGCAGATCGCTGCACGGAGCGGATCTTTGGGCAATTCTGGCGCGAGTTTTTCCTGGCACGAGACCATCGGTTCCATCGGATCGAGCGAAAGTCCCATTTGAAACTGTCGCTCGACATCGGGTGCGTCCGGGAACAAAAGCCCATGCAACGAGTGCCAACGACCGACGCGGTAATGCACGTCGTCGATCTTCTCCACCAACGATCGCGCGCGCTCCGTTTCCTTCATCACCACGAGCGATTCAGCCAACGCACAACGCACGTTCGCATCGAAGGGAGCCATTGTATGCGCTTTCGTGCGCTCCATCGATGCAGCTTTTGCGTGCCCTCGATTCTGCAAAAGCGTGCCCAGACGAACTCGTCGCGCAGCATCGGCAGCAAACGATGGTTTGGATCCCGGTTCGAGATCCGTCGGGATGGTTGTCTGGACAGACGATAGATATGTCTTCCAGCGACCCACCCATGTCGCAAAGTCTGCTGACGAAATCGCTGCGATCGATCGACCAACATCGTCGGGTTCGCGCGCATCTTTCAACCGCACCACGAGTTGCGGCAATGCTTCTTCACCCGCTTCGCGTGCCCAGTATCGAATGAAGCTCGCCACTTCCGCGTACGCGACGGATGCTTGTTCTGCTGACGGAAGCAGTGCGATCGAAGGCCCAATGCGATCGAGTTCTACGCCGAGACCTTTGGCCATGCCGATGCGAGCGACAACGTCATCGGGCGGAAAATCATCGAGCGGTTCGGTTTCTCGCCAGCGCGTTTGTTGTCGCTTGGCGACACCTTCTTGCAACCACAGAGGCGCCTTGTCGCGCGTGCCTCGAGACAACGCCAAGTGCGTCATTTCATGCGCCAACGTATCGAGCCACGCGTAGTTGCCCGATGTCGCACGCGGCGAAAGCATCGTCACGCGTCCCCACTTCGCAACGGCGACGGTCCCCGTCGTTTTCGCGGCCTGCTCGGGCAAACCCGTCATCGCGGCGAGCGCAAATTGATCCCGCACGAAGTCGATGTGCACCGGCAGCGGAAGCTCCACGCCGAGCTCCTTCGTCAACATCGTTCGCGCACGTAACGCTGTGTCCACGATGAGCGGCACGAGCGCGCGATCATCATCGTCTTGCAAGCGCACGCGAACGCCTTGCTCTTCCACGATCAGCGTTCCCGCCATCGATCGCGCGCAACCTCGCGCCACATCCGCAAGCTGCTGCGCTTCGGGGCGATTCACGAGGTCTGGCCGGGACAAAATCGTTACGGCTCCGTCGCAATTTCCTTCGTAAATGAACAAAAATGCCTGCTCGAGCGCCAATCCCGTGTCCGCAGGATCGGCCCCTTCGAGGATCGAGCGTGCGGTGGGGTAATCCATCTCGATCGTGGCGTTGCGCGCTCGCGTTGCTCGATCGGCATCGCCGAGAAGGGGCACGTTCGCTTCTGATGCATCACTGACGAGCAGCGTGGAACCCAGCGCGAGTGCGGATAGACAAACTTTCGTTCGAGTTCGTACGATCATCGGAGCAAGCCCTCCGTGTATCGCTTCACGGCATCTTTCAGCAGAGGATCGCTCGAGCCTGACAGACCTTCGAGCACGCGTTTGCGGAACGCATTCGGTCCCTTGTGCTCTTCTTTGCCTGGCACCTTGGCTTTTTTCGCCATCTCTTTGCCGTCACCAGGACGCTCTTTGCGCGAACGCTTATCCGAACGCGACTCACCATCGTCATCGTTCTCTTCGCCTTCACGGGCCATCTCGAGCAATCGTTGCGCATTCTGCTGATGCTCGGCTCCTGCAATGCCGTCGCCTTTTTCGAGCGCCTTGGCGGCTTCTTGCATGGCTCGTTCTGCTTGATCGAGTTTCTCGAGCGTTTCGTCGGGCAAACTTCCTTCCCCAGATTCGCCTTGGTCGGCAAGCTTCTTGGTCTTCTCCGCCAGGCTTCCTTCGCGTTTGCCGCTCTTCTCGAGGTCCCCCTTGGCTCGGTTTGCCGCGGAACGTCGGAGTTTGTCGAGTGCCTCTTGGGCCCAGTCGAGCTCTTGCGACAGTTTCCCGCGTGCGTTTTCCGCGGAACGTCCCGCACTCTGCTCACGCAGATCCCAATCAGGGGCTTCTTGCGCCGCCTTCTGGGCGTCTTCGAGCGCCTTGAGCGCCTCTTTACCCGTTTGCACCGCATCGCCCGGACGCCCTTGTTCGAGCGCATCGGCCATCGCTTCTGCCAAGTCGCGCGCACGCTTGGCGTTGTTCGTTGCGGAGCCAGGTTCACTTGGACGTTGCGGAAGTTGCCGCGCGGCATCGCGAATCGCTTCGGCGTGTTTCTTCGCTTCACTCTTCAACGCATCGAGTTCGTCTTGGGCGAACGCTTGTTCAAGCGCTCGTTCGACATCGTTCACTTCGTTGGAGTGTTCCTGGATCAACTCGTCCAGGGCCTTGGCGCTTGCTTCCGATGCGTCGTCGGCTTGCGACGAGTCGCCATTGCCTTGGCCTTCTCCAGCGCTCGATCCCGATCCGGCTTCACCATCACCAAGACGAGATCCGCTTCCACCCATCGAGGATGGCGTGGGGTTCTTCAGGCGCGCCGCGAGGTCTCGCGCTGCAAGTTCGGCATGGAGAAGGCTCTTCGCTTGCCGTGCACGATCGATTCGTCGCAATCCGTTTTGCACGATCTCACCAAGATCGGCACCGAGTGCGCCGAGACGAACCAGCTGCTTGCCTCCACCACTCAACACCGTGATGGATGCATCCAGTCGCGTGATCCCGCTAGCTACATCACCACGCCGTCGACCATCGGCTGTGGCTGCACTTTCCGCGGCTTCTTCGGCTACCTCGGACAAACGCTTCGCCACCTTGGCTGCGTCCTTCGAGCCCAACGCGAGCACCGCAGCATCCACAGCGAGCAACACAGCTTCCGTCTCTTCCACGAGTGTGTCGTGTGTTGTTGCGGAAGGTTTGTCTTTCTCGTCCGCGAGGGCTTTCGCCAATCGTCGAAGTTGTCCCTTCGTCAAACTCACGGCACGTCGAGGAAAACGCAGACCGCCGTAGGTTTCACCGAGTGCGGTTTCGATCGCCTTCGTGGCCGTTTCTTGCCATTCGTTCTCTTTGCGTACGTGGTCGGCGGCTTGTTTGCTTGCGGGACCAGGTTCTTCGAGGCGATGCGCCAAGAGATCCGTGAGTGCATCTCGTACGTGTACGAGCGCTTCGTACCGAAGGGCCTCGGCTTCACCAACTTCGGGCGGCATCACCAAAATCGCCGCACTTTTGCCCCAGTTTGGCCCGGCGATCGGATCGTTGTCCTTCGCTTCGACGGTCACTTCGACCGGCACGAAATTACGCTACCAAAATGATTCGGTCGCAAAGACGATTCGTTGCGAACCACGATCGGTC
>JBGAOI010000188.1:8752-10896 GCA_044221885.1 Polyangium sp. (in: bacteria) | reverse complement strand
GATTCCGACAGCGGATCGATTCGCCCCGTTCTCAATGCTGCGAGTCATTGCCAGCAACGCGCCGGAGCCTGGGGGCCCAAATTGCACGACCGACGTTCCCGTAGCATCATCGAACGTACCGCTCGCGATAGGGGCGTCGGGGGCATCGAATGCATTGCCATACGCAATCGATAGCGCGGTTGTTCTGGTCCCGGCGGCATTCTTCGCTTGGTCAAAAAATGCGACGTCGTTTACGCCGTCACCATCGAAATCACCCGTTCCGAGATGATGGGGCGGACAAACTGTATCCATGAAAGTCACATGAAATGCGCCGCCGTTTTGCCGATGGATCGCCAAGTCAACGCCTTGGCCTTCCGAGATGATGACATCTTGGTCGCCATCGGCATCGATATCGACAACTTCGGCCTCGCAATCGCCCGCAAGGGCTGCGCACGTTGGTGATGTGAATTCGTCGTCGAAAGGCGGACAAGGCGCGGAGTAAAACTCGACGCCTGGATGCGCGGGGTCCATTTCAATGGCCACGAAGATCTGATCCTGCCCAGCGGCCGTGGTTGCCGCCATATCCGGAAGAACGCCCGTTTTCCCGTCGGGCATCAATCCCGGTGGCAGTGGCGGGGGTTGCGAATGAAATCGACCATCACCCAATCCGAACGCAGCATGAGCCTTGAAATCGGCTCCATTCGTCGCGACGTCGAGGATGTTGTCACCATTGAGGTCGGCTATCACAATGCGGGCGTTTTTCGCGCGAACTTTGGTTCCGGACAACGCGATTTTCGAGGTTTGTGCCGGCGCAAATTGATAGGCTCCCGCATTGCTGCAAAGCTGATAAATCTCCAAGGTGCTCGAGCCTCGAATACCCATGACGACCTCGTCACAGGGTTTCGACGCGCCTGCGAGAGCGTAAAGATCGCCTTTGGCCATTGCCGCGATATCTTCAGCTTTCGAGGGAAGTGCGGCCATGAAGGTTTTTGGTGCGGCTTGCGGTTCGTATAAGATGACGACGTCGGATTTGTCGTCTGTACGCTGCTCGAATAGCACCAACGCATCCGTTCCGAGCAGCTTCGCCGTCACCAGCCGAGTGACCGAGGCCCTACGTTCTGCACGTGGGAGAAGAACTGGATAAAGTGTTGGAGAATCGGTGACGAAATGAAGTGACAAACCATCTCCAAAAAGCGTCGCTCCGCCGGTGATTAACGCCTGGCTATTGGATGTCGAATCAAGACCCAAGTGGAGGAGCTGTGGTAATGGTGTGGGGGGAATTCGTTGAGGATCGGGTCGGTTCGTACGTAATGCCTGCGTCGAGGCAATACACGATTTCGATCGGTCGCTCGCGAATGCATTTACGGTTGTTGAACGAACTGCCGTGACGATGACTTCGGCGCATCCGTCGGCGTTGATATCGCCGACAAGCAAATCTCGCGCCGTTTCGGTGGTCATCGTGCGTAACGCAGAGAAATTCCCACTGGGTTGTCGACAAACTCCATCGAGGCCGCACTGATATCCCAAGTCCTTTGGGCAAGAGTCTCCGGCGGCGTTGCAAATGTATCGGCAGGCATACTCTGAATTCGGAACTCCGCAACCAATTTCGCCGTCGCATTCTTCCCCGCTGCTGGATTCCACGACGAGATTTCCACACCGATCACTGGGTAAAAATTCTAAATTGCTACAACCAGACGCACTCGAGAGCAGCATGAGCATAGAAAATGCAGAATGGCGCTCGAGAATCGTCAGGAGTTGCATCATTTGGGTCCCCCCAATTCTTTGGGTTTTTGAAGATCTTTATTTAAATTCGTTTTGGTCGTGCTGCTTTTGACTGGTGCAACAGCGCCCGGTTTCTTTGTCGATGTGGAAGCCGAGAGGGATGCCACCGGGAGCGGCACGAGGGTGACCAGTGTAATCGGACCGAGTTGTTTGTCCGTGTCGGTGGTGACCCACATGGTCTGCGATTCATATCCCGCTCGCTCGATTTTGACTGCGTGCTCCTTCTTTTCGCGGGGCAATGCAATGACATCACCGGCACCACCGACATGTCGGCCGTCGACCAGAATCCGCGCATCTGCTGGCGTGACAGAAGCGCGCAGCGTAATTGTTTTCGATTCGGGCGGGAGCGTTTTGGTGGTTTGACTCGGTAGGGCCGCTTCGGG
>JBGAOI010000188.1:0-8742 GCA_044221885.1 Polyangium sp. (in: bacteria) | reverse complement strand
GGTGTGGACGCGACTTCGGGTTTACGCATGAAAATAACCGCGAGAATCAACAAGATGGCAAAAACTCCCGCAATGACCATTGTGTTTTGTCGGGGTGACGCCGTTCGCGGTCCGAGCGTGGACGAATTTGGCGCACTTGGACGGCCAACTTCATCGGCGCCGATAACTTTGACTTCTGGCGTGCGATCAACGACGGGACCCGCCATGGGGGTACTCGCCAATGTCGCGGGCACTTGCGAGTGCAAAGGTCCGGAAGAAATATCTGTATTGCCCGAATCTGGAGGCATTTGCTGGGTTTGCGCTTGTGCGATATCAAATTCCGTCAGCGACTTCCGCGTTGCTGGGATGAAGTCGTCCTCGTCCTCCGCCGTCGTCAAAAGCGGCTCATTTGGAATCGTTCGCAAGATCTCGTTTGTTGGGACAATCGAAATGTCCGACCCCGACGCGCGTAATGTGTTTGCCGATCCAGTGGACGTTGGTGGCGGAATGGATGGTTTGCTGGCTCGAACGGTACGAATCGCATCCGCAAATGCGTTGATGGCGGCTCCCGCTGAATTCGGACGTCCTTGCGGACGTTTGGCAAGCATTTCCAAAATGGGCGTGTCGAGTTCTGTTGGCAGATTCGGAAGGATCGACGACATGGCCGGTGGCTGTTCGGTCATGTGTTTAAAAAGCAGGTCCACGGTCGAATCGGCGTCGAATACGGGTTTGCCCGTGAGCATTTCATGCGCGACGCAACCCAATGCATAAATATCCGTGCGGTGATCGACTTTTTTGCCCCGGCATTGCTCGGGCGACATGTATCGCGGTGTGCCGATGGCAACACCCGTTGCTGTTTTCTGCGCGCCATCTTCTTTGGCGAGTTTCGCGACACCGAAGTCCAAGAGTTTAGGAAAATATTGATTGTCTTTGATTCGAACCAAAAAAACATTGTCGGGTTTGAGATCGCGATGCGTGACACCTGCTTGATGGGCGGCATCCAATCCGTCCGCAATACCTCGCAAAATGGGCAATGCTTCCGAAGGTGTCAGGCGCTTTTTTTGCTGCAATAGCTGCCCAAGCGTCATTCCTTCGCAAAATTCCATGACGAAATAATGCTGGCTGCCATTGTACACGCCAAACGAAAATACATCGATGATATTTCGATGACCGATCTTGTTCACCGCCCGCGCTTCATCAATGAATCGCGACACGATCCCGGGCTCCGACGACATCCGCTTGTGCAAAAGCTTGATCGCCACTTTTTTGCCGATCAATGGCTGAATACCCGCATAGACGGATCCAAAAGATCCCTCTCCAAGCTTGCCTTCGATGCGGTATTCGCCAATCATCGTTCCTGGCTCGAGATTCAGCTCGGCATTCGCAAACGCTTCTTCCGGAAGCAGATCACTCTCGTCCTCGGGACAATACTCGGACCCTTCCGGATACGTCGCGCGGCACGTCGGACAAATGAGGCTCATTCCTCGCCTCCGTCGTTCAGCAATATGCGCGCCATCGCTTCATTCCCGATACGTTGAATCTGCTTCTTCATAGATACTGCGAAATCTGCACTCCGCGACTGCGGATTTGACAGCGAGGCGCACTTTCGACACAGCGACAAGTACGATCTCGAAGGAGTTCATCATGCTCCGTGGCTCGACGCAAGACTCTTGACGAGCGTACCATTCATGCGCGAATCTCGCGTAGGCGTCAACAGGTTGGGTGGGGCTCTGGGGCATTTCTACCTTTGGCGCGTGCTTTGCACCGGAGAAACGACGTGCACGAAGATCAAGCCGCAACAACACCGCCCGTTCCATTTGCACTGGGTGTGGTTCCATGGAAGCAAAATGAAGTATTGCGGGTTACGGTCGTCGTAAAAGCGACATTTCTGGCAAAAATGCCGCGAATGGTACCAGCCGCGACTCCCTTACCATACCGAATCTCCGATGTGCATTACAAGAATCAGCCAGCGGCACGAGTGATTGCAGCGGCAGATCGTGTACCCCGCAAACCTCGCGTCGATGTGACGTTTCTGGGACACGCTCACGCCATGCGCGGGGCGTCGGTTGCGGAAATGTTTGCACGCGTCGCATTAAAACACGAAGAGCGGGTCTTGCTCGACAAGCGCTTGCGAATCGTCGGAGCAAGAATCGATGCAGAAAGTGCCCCGATTCCATTTGTTCGCATGCCAATCGTATATGAACGTGCGCTTGGCGGTATTGGAACCGCAGAAAATCCCATTGGGTGTGGGGAAGAGGATGCCGACGACGAGGATCGACCGAATATTTTGGACCCCAACGATCCGTCTCGGCCCATTGGTCTTGGTCCAGTCAGTGTCGCTTGGCCCGTGCGTAAAAAGAAGCTCGGACAAACTTCGCCGCGCGACGTCGAATCTCCGCTCATGTCGTTGCCGGACGCCTTCGACTTTTCGTATTTCCAATCCGCACCCGAGGATCAACAAATCGACGAACTTCCACCAAATGCGACATTGATTTTGGAAGGATTCGATCCTGAGCGAGAACATATCGAAATCGAGCTTCCTGGGGCCCGAGCCATGGGCGCGATTTATGGACTCGATGCTGCCGATCCGGATCTCGGCACAATGATTGAATTTCGCGCTGATTCTTTACAAATCGACGCCGATCAATGGACCGCAACCTTGACGTTTCGCGGCGATATCGAAATTCATGATCCATCACGCCTCGATCAGGTGGTGGTGGCGACGGGTATCGGTATGGGTGGCGTCAATCCGATCATTCCAGCCATGCGCCCACCCGCGGATCGAATCAAACCGGCCACTGAGGTTTCTCCTGGTGTAACCAATGAGGCAAATGTGGGGGGCACATTGATGCTGGGGAATGATGCTCCCCTGGCTGGGCCTGCGTTGCCGTTTGCTGCGACCCCCATGGTTTCTCCAGACCAACGCAAGAAACGCAGTAGCGAAACGCTCGTTTTGCCACTCTCGGCCTGGTCGAAAGGTCCCACGCGGCATTTGTCCACACAAACCTTGGCCTTAGCTCCCAATGCCCCGGAACTCGCGCCGGCGCCGGTACTGACCAATGCTCCGGCGCCGGCGATTGCCCCGGGACCATTGCTCATTTCTCCTCCACCGCTCGTGCCCGTAATGGCATTCGCCGAACCCGACGAGAAGGCCCAACCGCACGAGCCGCATCCGCTTGCAAGTGCGCAATCCGTGGATGACGCACCGAAAAAGCCCGAAGAAATCGTCGGTATCGAACGTTATGGGTTTGTCTTGGCGTTGATCGACGAACGAGCATCGAAGCGAAGTGAAATCTTGAAAGACCAATCCATCGATCCCGCCATTTGGCGAAAAGCGGAGCGTCATTGGCGTTTGCTGATGAAAAAGGAAATGGCCGAAGGTAACAAGCTGCATCTCGAGCGGTTCGAGGACGCTTTTGTGCGGGGTTGGGAAAGCATTTATCCAGCGCGCTTTTCGACAGAACATTACGCGCGATTGGTGATCGCCGAACGCGAAGCGCGTCTCGTGCGCGAGTTGCGCGCGTTACGAATAGATCCATCGCTCGGGATGAAGTTGCGCCGGGTTTGGCGCCGACGCATTATGCGTGATGATGCATTGAGAAGCGAATTCGAGGGGTTGCTCGCACAAGGGGTGAGCACATGAATACCATCGATGGCGTGCCGGTCGACCTGCAATCATTGACGACGGCATTGCGGGCCCTCACGAAAACGCTCGAGTCATTGCCGAAAGGCGAACGGACGGTTGAAGTCGTAACGGTCGAACGGGAAGATGGCCGCTACGCAGTTATTCTTGCCAAACGCACGTATAAAGTCGAGCGGGGTCGATGTGTGTTGGCACCAAAGGAGGAACAAAATCCCATTTGTTTTCAAGAAATTCCGTATGCGGAGCTCGAGCCGCCGATGGTTTCGCCCATTATCGCGGCAGATGAAGCCATGGCTTTCAAAGCGGCTACGGATCTGATCATTCAGGGATACGCGTACGCGTACGATCACAAAACACGTAAAACATCGGCCTCCCTTCGGTTTGGCAATGTCGAACGAAGCATTCTCGTTCATGGCCTGCGTCGTGGTGACTTCGATGCCGCGGGCAAACCGTGTTTTTCCGAAGCCGAAACGATTGAAGAAGTGCCATTGCGGTGGGATCAGGCTTATGGCGGCTTTGATATCATGGCATTCAAACGTCGTGGTGTCCCGTGGTGGGGAAAGCATGGTCTACGTCCAGATTTTCATCCGTTGGCGACGACGCCTTATCATTACCCGAGAAATCCTTGTGGATCCGGATATTTGCTCGACCTTGACGAAGAGAGTTTTTCGGGGCTACGTATCCCCCAACTGGAGCATCCGTCGTCCCGACTGACGCCGGAACGAATGGCTGTAAAAAGTCCCGACGGATGGATGCGAGGTCCTTTGCCCGCGTCATGGGATTTTCAGCCGCTCGAATTTTTTCCGCGTTGCGCCTATCTGGGTTTGCCTCCGAGTTACGAAAAGGAAACCCTGCCACCTGCAGAAATCGAACTCGGGTATGCGCCGAAGGATCTTTTGTCGATCAAGCCCCTCATGAAAGCTGAAAGGGCAAGCGACGTGCGCCTCGAAGTGGCGCAGCTTGCAGCGCCAGGAATGACGTTTTCCCATATCAATCCCGACGAATCTTTCGAATTGAGGAACGTTCGGAAGGAGAAACCCATTTATCACCTGGAATTGCCTGGTGAAGTTCCACGATTTCTTTTCGAATTGGGGGCAAACAACGTTGTCGAGCCCGAGCCACGCCTCAATCATGTCGTGCTCCGATTGGATTTGGACGAAGTCGAAATGTTGTGGAGTGCGCGTTTTCCGATTGCACCGGACGTCACGGAAGACGTTCTTTTGCATGGCCGGCGAGCCATCACGTGGTCGCGTCCGCGGGAAAGGGCTTGAGTCATGGCGAAGAAATGGGCATGCCGCACGTATTACAATCCCAATCCGTTCATTTCGGTCAGTTGGCACGATACGCTGATGACGGTGCCCGTACCCCCGTTTGTCGTGCCAGCCAAGCTTCCGCATTTGAATTTCAGTGTCGTGCAGGGATTATGGATTGGTTCGTTCTTATCGAACGGGCGTGGCAAATCCGTCGTTGGGGACAATCTTTTTTTCATGGGCCGCACCAGCGACGCCGGGCTCTTCGTTCCGCATATTTCGTTTCCACCCACGTGGATGAATCTGTTGACCACGCTGTTTGGCAGCTCGATGATTCTTTTTGGAACGAGCTCCGTTACGGTGGCTTGCAAGAATGTCATGTGGGGCAATGACGATTGTGACTTGGCCGCAACACCTTTCGGCCCCGTACCGTTTTCGCTCAATTTGGCGTGTTTTGATCCGTATTCAATGCCGACGGATCTCGTCGTCGTGTGGGGGTCTATTTATACCGGAATGAGTTTGGGCGACTTGCTTGCCGCGCTCATTGATTTCGCGATCAACCTCGCTTGCGAAGTGGGCATGAAGCACATTGTTGAACCATTGGCGAAGAAGGCGGGGAATGGAATTAAGAAACTCGGCAGTAAAGTTGGCTCTGCATTCAAATCCGCATTTCCGAGCTCGGCTGTCTCCGCGGCACGGAAACGGGGTGCCAAACGAGCGAGCAAAGGCATTTTTAGCAAAATTAGTGATTCCGTCTCCAAGTTTGTCGGATGGCAATCTACGGACGCGATGAAGACATATACGAAAAAGGCTGCAACGACGCGCGGTATGTACAATACGCTCAAAGAATTGAGCTATAGTACCGGAAAAAATCTGGACAGCGAATTGGTTGACCTCGTGAATCTCGGGACACCTGGCGTATTCTCCAAGGAATTCTTGAGCGAATTGCAGAACATCAATAGCAGCAAGTACGACGATTACGTCACAAAAATGATGAAAAGCTCTGCGAAATCGCTCGATGCTGCCGAAGACGCTGGGGCCGACAAGATCGCGAAAGTGGTGAAAGAGCAGCAGGATGAGCTTCTGTCTAGTTTCCCAAACATGAGTTCGACAACGAAGGAATGGCTTGCGGCCGATAGCGCAATGCGCACGACGTTTTATACCGCTATGAAGGAGATGAGCGACGCTGCTGAACAAGCTACATCCACCGAATGGACTCGGTTGCTCGCGTATACTGGATTAAAAAAGTCGTTTTCGCAGATCTTTTGGAAGTACACGATTCGCAATGGCGGTCTCATCGATTTTGATTGGGGAAGTGGTCTTTCCTACGACAGTAGTCTCGACCGCCAATTTACCGAAAAGTGGTGGGCCGATACCTCGCTTTGGGATCCCAGCGACTTGGGTTTGACCGAAAGTGACGACAGCGAATACTGGGAAGAAGCGTATATCGACGGTGATGGCTCGGATGACGATTATTGGTACGTCAGTTCGTCCGATGAATCAATGGCGACAAACGCCAATTCCGAAGACGACGATGATTATTGGTACGGCACGGATGAAACCACGGACGTAGCGGAGTAACCCATGGCGAAGCCGAAAGATCCTCTGGCAGCATTGTCTGCTCCAGGTCGAGAAAAACTCATGAAATCCTTGGCGTTGAATATGCTCGGGCCCGTGGCTGGACCTGCATTCGTCAAGCAAATGGAGGCTGCGCAGCAATTCAAAGGGCGACAAATCGGAGACGCGCCCGAGCCCGAAAAGAATTATTGGAAAGGTCACTGGCGAATCTACGAGATTGAATAATCATGAAATTCGTCAATTCAACAGCATTCCCGGCGAGACTTTTGAAAAATATCTCGCCTGAACCGCGGCGCATGATGTCCTGTATCATCGTTCGCGGTTTGTACGATGTATCATCCGACGGCTTGCTCGTTCCGTCGCTCGAGCAAAATTGGCCGGTCGATTCTTCACCTTGTATGACGCCCTTGGGACTTCGAGGTGGCGACAAACCATTTTACATGGGAGGAATCGATGTTCTGCTGGGTGGGCGCGTGTATCAACCGAATCGAAAGGTCGAAGGTAGGCTGGAAGTCGAAGTGGAAATAGGCCGTTTATTTCGTCGTCGATTGAGCATTTTTGGAGATCGTCGTTGGGTACGAGGCAAAGATGGCGCGCTTGTGCCTTCCGGTCCTGAAGTTTTTGGCTCCATGCGTCTCGATGATTCCCTTACCTATGGCGGCGAAGCAAAAACCAAAGAAGGTTACATGGCTCCGTATGGGCCGAATCCGCGAGGGCGTGGGTATTTCCTGGACGAACTAGCGGCCGAGGGACAGCTCCTGCCCAACATCGAAGATCCCAATCAACTCGCTACTCGAGTGCATGACAGGCCGATTCCACCTGGAGTTGGGTTTTACCCGGAAAATGGTTCTCTTCGACCTCAAGCGGCGATCAATCATCCCGGTTTGGCCGGTGTGCTTGGAAAAACGGGGAGCAAGAGCGGGGAAAGTCCCGCCGTACCCGCGGACATTTCGGTTGGCCCCGAACACTTGACGCCAATGCTGTTTAATCAAGCGCATCCGAACATGGTGATACCTGCCGAAAATGCTCCAAAGCCGGGTGAACGAATTCGTTTGACACATGGACGCAACGACGGAACGGACCTGGTGTTCGCATTGCCTTCTGGAGGGTTTCACTTGCACGTACAACTCGAAAATCGAGAAAAGGTCGTGCCATTATGTTTGGATCAAATAGGGATCATCGCTGGCGACGCTCGCGTGTTGTTGTCGTATCGCGTTGTGATTGATTACCGATTGGTCCGGCATGAACGCCGGATTTGTACGTTGCACGAAGGGGCAATGCCCGATGAAATCCCGGCCCATTATCGACATGAAGTTCGCGACGAGTGGGACGACGACACGTGGCCACAAGCCGAGGTTTCCTGATATTCGGGGCATATTTTCAATGAGCGTTGACGAAGGGAGATGAAAATGTCGGACGTGACCAAGCTCGAGGCGTACTTCTCCGTGGGGGGCGAGGTGTCTTCGCTCGTGGTGCGTGCGTTGCGCGGGCGTGAGGCGATTTCGGAGTTGTTTTCATTCGAGGTCGATCTACATGACGCCGAGATTTCATTCGATTTCGATGCAATTCTTGGGGAGCCCGCGCATGTTACGGTTCGGTGGGGAACCGTCGAACGACATTTCGATGGCATCATTACGCACTTTGAACAGCTCGAAACCAGCGACGATGGTGCGTTTTACCGGGCAACCCTCGAACCGCAGGCGATTCTCGCGCATCTTGGGAAAAATTCGCGCGCATTTTCGGCGATGACGATTCCCGACTTGATCCGAACGGTCCTCGACGAACACGGTATTCAAGATTTGCGTTTGTCGCTATCGGATTCTTACGCAAAACGAGACTTGATCGTGCAATATGACGAAAGCGATTGGGACTTGATTTCGCGGTGGATGGAGGCCGAGGGGATTCGCTACTTTTTCGACCACCATGCGCAGGGACACACGCTCGTGGTGACGGATGCGGCTACGGTGCACGAAAACATCGCTGGCGATGTGGTTTTGACGTACCGCAAAGAAGCGCTCGATGCTGGGGAAAATGTGATTGGATTCGAATTGGCCCAGCACCTTGTGCCGACCAAAGTGCAAGTGCGCGATTATCCCTTGGAGGACCCGCGGAACGCACCGAGTGATGAAGCCAGTGTCACGGGGCGGCGGACAATTTCGCAATTCGCTTTTCCTGCGCGTCAAGCCCAGAAGCGATTGGAATCGTTGCGCACCGGCGAAAAGAAGGGGCGGGGCAAAGCCAGCACGATTCGTTTCACGCCTGGGCGCATTTTTACGCTCGAAGGGCATTCCC
>JBGAOI010000187.1:0-10906 GCA_044221885.1 Polyangium sp. (in: bacteria) | reverse complement strand
CACGCAAGTTGTTGCCACGAAGGGGCGACGCGATGTCGAACGCCGTGTCACCAGCCGGAAGTTTGTCCGTGCCGGCCAATTGCTGCATCGCCGGTGTCGTCAGTTCGGCTTCCATCGGCGAACCAACAGCCCCACGACGACGAGCGTCGTAAATCGGGCGGTTGGTCTGCGGAGCGGACGCATCCGCACGCACGTCGCGCACGGTTTGTCGTAGACGAGTGAGCTTGTCGGCCATGCCGGGTTGCGCCATCAAGTCCGCCATGCTGCCCACGTCCTTCTGTTTTTCAGGAGAAACGCCGGCTGCACTGAGAATCTGTCGCTGCATTTGCTGACGCGAGACCGGAGGCAGAACGCCCGTACCGTTCGACGCTTCATTCGCGAGCGACCAATCCTTCACGTACGTACCTTCGGTGACGTCGTCCGTCGAAAGTTCGCCGCTCAAGTAGCGCATTTGATCAACGATGCCTTGGCTCCAAAGATCGTTCACAAACGACCACACGTTGATGCTCGCCGCGATCTTCTCGCCGGTGTGCGGGTCGTTCGAGTCCGTCATGATGCCCCAGGGAGAAGGCGTCTGCGGCGTCTGAATGACGTTGACCTGATGATAACGCAGGTCACCCATGCGCACGGTTCGTCCAATCGGACCGCATGCAGCGCTATCGGTTTCGTTCACCGGGCTGTGACACAGCACGATCATCTCGGGCTGCTTCGCAATCGCGATGACCGCAGCGTCGTAACCTCGTTCGGCACCAACTTGATCGGCAACCGCGTCGCAGTTTTTCCCGCCGTACGCTTTGCCGGATCGACAAGCATCCACTTCGCGAGCGAGGTTGATGAGGTCCCAGTTGTCGTCCATTTGGCCGTGATACATCGCGTACTGCGCATCGCAGCCCGCGGGATCGCCACCCGTAGCCTTGCATTCGCCATTGCGTGCAGCCACAACGGCAGCGCGCATCGCGACGTCCCACTCATGCGTCGCCCAGTTTGTCCCGTCAAAGTATTCGGGATCGGATGTCGCGGTGTAGTACCAAGGCTGCGCGACTTCCTTGCGCAAACGATACGGCAACGTGCAGCGTTGCTTGAACTCGTCGCAACGTGATCCGGCCACACCCGTCTTGACCGTGACGTCCTCGCACTCGTCTTCGGTTCCGTTCTTGTCGGCGTCGCGATGAGGGTCTTCACCCGGGCCGGTTTTTCCAGGAACAAAACACTCGACGGCGCCCGTCATATTCGCGGGATCGGCATAGTAGTGGCTGCGCTCCCAGATGTTGTAACGGTGCGCAAAACGGTACCACTTGTCGTCGCTCATGCCGTAGTTGCGCGAGTACCCGGAACGGTTGTCGTAGAAGATGCCGTACGCGGAGAAACGCTTGCCGTCCCAGTTGACGGGTTCGTAGTCGTGATCGACGACGCGACGGAACGATTGACGAATCGTGAGTTCGACTGGGTTGCACGTGCCCGATGGAGCCGATCCACCAAAGAAATCATTGTCGAGCATGCATGCGGGAAACTTGTCGATGCCCCAGCCCAAGTGGCTGAGGTCGATCATCTTCGGCTTCGCAAATGCCTTGTTCGTGATGTCGAAATAACCCGTCTCGGGATCGAAATGCGGTGCGTCCGGATCGTCCGGATCATTCACAGCGTACGCGAGCGATTCGTACTCGATGCCGCCGTACAAACCGAGCATCGAGAGCGTGTCGAAGTCGTACGAATCGACGTTCAGATTTCGGCTCCAATCGACGCGGAAATAGTCGCGTTTGTCCCAGGTGCGATCGGTCGTGTTCTCGACGAGAACGTTGTTCTCTTCGCCGGTCGACGGGTTGTAGTCGTACTGAATGTCGAAGTGCGAGCTGATGGGGTATGCCGCGACAATCACGCCTTGGTTTGTCGAGGGACCCACGCCCATCTTGCCGTCGCTGTCTTGAATGCGCTCGTACGTGAGGCGGCCGATCAGAAGATCTTCGGTGATCTGCCACTTGAGTCGTCCCACAGGCTGCGCGTAGGTCGACGTGAAAAGCCCGTCCTGCGCTGCACCGTACCCGACGTCCACCACCGTGCCCTGCGTCCAGAACTCGGGGTTGTCGGAATCATCGGCGATGTTCTCACCGACGAAGAACGACTTCGCCAAAGCGTTGGCTTGCACGCGGTTGATCGGGGCTCGTTCTTCGGCACATCCGAGCGCGCCACCAGCCAACAGGCCAATGGTGCCCACGAAGGCCGCCCGTAACCACATCCATCTCATCGAAAGTCCTCCTTACCCTGCATTTCCAAAGCTATCCGAAAACGCCACGTGCTGCTCAGCGTCCCCGCGAGGAAAATTGACACGTGCCATTTTCGCAAGAAGATTTCTGAATCATTTCAACGACTTGAAGTCTATTTGCACTCCACTACCTCCAAAGTGGAATCGACATCTTTATGACATCTAGAGCCTCATTTTGAACCTCTGCCCGACGACAAACACCTTCCTCGTCACCCATGCTTCTCGATCGGGATGGTTCGTTAGGACGAATCCTGGAGGCCATTCCAAACCCACCACCATCCACTGAGCTTGCTTCCGAGATGCTCATTTCATTGCTGCTCAAATGATTTCGGTGCCGACATGATTTCGTCGACGAACGCTCTTCGAGTCATCGTCGTCACCTCGAGCCGTCCACCGCACCTAGAAAGACAAACCAACTTCAAACACGTCATACCAAGACAAACCGCTAACTATCGAGGCGTGCGTTGCGCAAATTCACGCGTCGTCGGCAAGGCTCAGCGTACCACGGCAAACGACGCCGCCAAGACGAAGCAAGTACGACATGGTCGCAACATACGTGCACGAGGTGGAGTCAGAGATGTGTGGAGTGAGGAGAAAAGTGAGGCGAAGCAAACTGCTTGGGAGGGGTGACTTCCTACGCAGTCCAGTGACCAGCACGGAGAGCGGCCGAATCGATCGTCTTGATCTTTGGCGCCAGTGCCTCACGGAAGATCGCTTCGTCGTCGTCATCGAGGACGGCATCGCCAAACCCCGTGGCGACCTCCATCGATGTGGCGAGAATGCGCAAAAACTGCTGGAAACTCGAAGCACACAACTCGGGTTTGACCGAGTCAGTACCAAGCATACACGTGTAGACGGGACAATCTCCTTCGGCGTCGAGCTTGCCAACGTCGAGGAAGTAAGGATCGCCAAGAAGCGCACTACGCGCGATGACGATCCACGTCTTACGCCACTGGGGAATTTCAGCCGTGCCTTTGCCGCCCAGCGTCTGTTCCGACGCGAGGCTCGCACACGGGAAAAGCCGCACGCGCTCGACGGGCGTCACTGTTTCGACGTCCGTTGGATCGGCTGCAAGGAGAAATGAGCGGTAGCGCGCGGGAATCCTGTACGCCTTCCGCATCTCTTCGACCTTCGCAGGATCAGCTTTACCGAAACGAACGGGGAGATTCCGCTTGGCAAAGATTTCTTTGAGCCCTGCGACAGACTCAGCGAGGTCGCTATCCACCGAAACTATCCTCCCTCTTGCGCACGTGTGAAGGCCCTCCGTTTTGGACCTCCAGGGACGTCCTGCGCTGCACACTCATGCGCCGGGAACCTCCGGCGCGCGTGTAGGCATACCCCGCACCGGGCCAGGTAGTGTAACAGAAAAACGATGCTCGACACTGCCTACGCTGAAAGCCGCTTCCGAGCCAGTGAGATTCGCCATCACTACGGCCCGAAAGTGCACCTGTTGGACGATCCTTTTGCCTGGACACTGCTCACTCGGGCCTGTTCGCCCGAAACTGGACAACCAGACATGGGGCGATTGGTCCGCAAGCTGTACGAAATGCTCACGCACGTCGTGCTTGCGACTGAATTTCCGCGAAGTCGCGTTGATGTTCCGACGCGCATGGCGACGGCACATCCGGAGGCTGTCTACCGCGGTTTGGCTCTTTCGCGCACGACGAAAGCAGTGACCGTCGGCATCGCACGCGCGGGCACGATGCCGTCGCAAACGCTCTACGACCTGATGAACGAAGTGCTCGACCCCAATCTCGTTCGGCAAGATCACCTCTTCATGAGTCGACAAACGAATGAGCAAGGCACGGTCATCGGTGCCACGTGGCACGACGCAAAAATCGGGCGTGATGTCGGCGATCGCATCGTGCTTTTTCCCGATCCGATGGGCGCAACAGGCTCGTCGATCGTGAGTGCCGTTTCGTACTACAAGCACTCGCTCGAAGGCACGCCGTCAAAACTCATCGTGATGCATCTCATCATCACGCCCGAGTACATCCAACGCGTGACGAAGGATCAATCTTGAACAACGCCTGGGTTTGACTTTTCAAACTCCGCGAAGTGGCAAGGCAATCCTGAACGTCGATCCCTTGCCCACTTCACTCTCACACGAGATACGCCCGCCATGACTCTCGACGATGTTGCGCACGATCGCTAGCCCGAGGCCCGTGCTTCGTTCGCCACCCGTCGATCGAGCACTCGTCTTCTGAAAAGGTTGAAAGAGCGTGTCCACTTCGCTGCGTGGAATTCCCACGCCTTGATCGCTTACAGAAATCAGCGCGTGGGTGTCGTCGGAAGCAACACGAAAATCGACGCGTGTGCCTGGGTGCGAGTACTTGATCGCATTCGACAACAAGTTCTGAAGCACCTGTTCGAACTTGCGCCGATCGATGACGAGCGGCTCGAGCTCACATTCGGTCTCGACGTTGACCTGGATCTTTTTCTTGTCCGCGACGACATGGTTTGTCGTGACAGTCTTGCGGATCAACGCGACGAGATCCGTGGGTTGCAAGTCGAGGCGAATGGCGCCGGACTGAATCATCGAAAAATCCAGCAGATCATTGAGCAAACCGACCATGAACTCGATCGAGGAACTCACCGATCCAAGAACATCGCGTTGGTCGTCGGTGACGGGTCCGGCATCGCCCGACAGCATGAGTTCGGTGTAGCCAAGAATTACGCTGAGAGGATTTCGCAAGTCGTGGGCAGCGATCCCGAGGAAGCGATTTTTTTCATCGTTTGCCCGGGCTAACTCGGCATTCTTGTTGCGCAGTTCGGCGGTGGCTGCTTCGAGTTGTGTGCGGATCCGATGCCGCTCGATCGCGTAACGCATGGTGCGTACGAGCAAGGGTTTGTCGAACTGGCGTTTGAAGAGGTAGTCCTCGGCTCCGCAAGCGAGGGCTTCGAACGCCAAACGTTCATCCGCGTTGGCCGTGAGCACGACGACGGGCACGTGTGGAGCTGCGGCCAAGAAATGTCGAAGTCCCTCGATGCCGGTCGAATCGGGGAGCATCAAGTCGAACGCAACGACGTCCACGCGTGTGTGCGAGACAAACGCGAGCGCTTCGGCAAGACATGACACGAGATCGACACCGAACCCGTCGGTCTCGAGAAGCATCCGCAACTGCAGCGCCTGCGTCGGACTGTCTTCAACGACGAGAACTCGAGGACATGGTTGTGAAGGTTTGTCCTCCAACGTTCGCTACCCTTTCGGCTCAATATGGCAAACTCGACACCAAACATCGATAACGGAAAGCGACTAGAACCAACGGCACAAGCGACAGGAGGTTCCCCTTCGCGCGTGCTGTGACAAGAATTACGGTTGCTCGGATGGAGCTGCGGCGAAAGTTCAAGTGGTAAACATAACATTTCCAGCGCACATGCGATATCAATCGTGGACGGATATCGGAGAGAAGCGAGCGCGGACAATTTTCTTCCGAGCGTAAGAAGACGCGGTCGACGAGCGTTCTGGGCGTGGCATGTTCTGCCACACGAACTTCGCACGATGCGGAGCAACGGGAGGATGATTCAATGAATTGGAAACTGATTGGAGTATTGGCAGTTGGCGCGGGTTTGCTTTCGGCCTGTGGAGCGGCGAATCAAACACCAACGGCCACCGGCGATCGTGAAACGACGACCGATCCGGGCGGCACGGTGAAAAAAGATAACACAACCCCGCCGACGGAGAAGAAGGACCCGGCTCCGACGAATGATGCTGTCATGCATGAATAGGACGCTTGTTACGGGGACTTGGGACCAAGATTCTGCCTTTGCGCGAGCCACTCTTCTGCTCGTTCAATTACGCCACGAGTAACGCCACCTCGCGTATTTCCCAATGCAACGGCCTCGGTGACGGCACGCTGAACTGCATGCATGCCTGCGAGGTCGTCTGTCGCTGATTGCAGCGCGATCCAAAGGCCAGCGATAGCAGCAATGCCACGCTCACCGTGTTCCTGTGCAACGCGCATTGCGTTGTGTGCACTCAACACGGCCTCGGCGTCGTTTCCGATTGCGCGCTGAATCTCGGCCCGTCGTAACAGCGATAGACCTTGCAAGCGATCCCCGCGTCGTTGCTGGATACGCAATGCCTCGTCGACGCTGACCAGTGCGGCATCAAGCTCGCCAAGTCGCCGCAGCGCATCCGCGCGCAATGAATAAGCCGATGCGCCAATGGCTAAATCCCCCAATGCCAATGCTAAGTGACTCACCTGCGCGGCCGTTTCCGCCGCCTCACGCAACTCTCCCGCCCGCAGCAAGACGACGGTCAAATTCTGAAGGAGCAGGACGCGATCCCCCTGCATACCTCGGGCTTCTGCGGCCGCAACGAGCCGCCGAAAACGGTTGAGCGCCCCTTGGGTATTACCAAGTTGCGCTTCAAGCACGGCAAGGTCTCCTTCCGTATTTATTTTTTGCCAAACCGACGCCGTTTCATTCGCAATGGCCAACGAGCGCTCGAGATCAACGACCGCTCCTGCCAAGTCGGGTGGGTCTGCATCATGACGCAAATCAAATCGCAAATGACGTGCCGCATATTCGAGCGCTGGACCAACTTGTTCGGCCAACGCAATCGCTTCGGTCACCATGGGGATAGCATTCGGTCCTCGATCCAACCCCGCGACAGCCAATCGAGCTTCGCACCGTAAAGCAAGCGCGCCCAATTTGTCCGCATCGGCCACGAGTGCGTCATCACGAACGTTGGTTTCCTGAAGGCCTCGGGCTACACGCAACCGCAAAATGCGGCATTCCACCGCATATTCGAGAAAAACCGATTCTTCGAGTTTTCCCAGCCGCCCCCGCGCTTCTTCAAAATGGCGCCCTTCAATCAAATGGCGTACAACGGACAATTCGATACGCAAGCGTTCGCGAACATCTGGAACAAGAGCCGCCAATCGATCGCCATGGGCCATCGCCTCCATGAACAAGCCCGATGCTGCGGCCTCCTGCATGGCTCGCCGATACCAATGACGCGCTCGTTCGAGAACGCCAAGTTTGTCATAACCATGCGCCAAGAAGGAGGCGTCGACGTCCGCGCCGGGTTTGGCGGCAACGATATCCAAAAGCGCGCGATACACTTCGACAAACCAGCGACGATTGCGGACCCAATTGAGCACTGCCTGGCGTAACATTTCTTGGGGGAAATCGAATTCTGACGAAGATTGCGTGGTCTGTAGCAAACCAATCTGGACAAGGCCCGCAAGCGCGGGCCCGAGGTCGACTCCAGGCAATACACCCGATAACGTGTCGAGATCGATGCCTCCACCATGCAATGCAACAACGGCCAAGATACGTACGGCCAAACGTGTCGCCGCTTCACCTGCGCCAAAGTGCTGGAGCAATTTCGCCTGCACGAGCGCGCCAATCCCCGGCAAACCTTCGCGCAAGATACGGTCATCCGTTGGGACAAACCATTGGTCTCGAAACACGATGGCTCCCAGTGCCCTCCACACGAGAATACTTTGCACAAGGAAAAATGGAATACCTTCGGCCGCGCGCAAAACCGCCTGCTCCAATTCTGGAGACAACGGCGCAACCGCTCGAACGACGCGTAATGCATCTTCCGGTCCCAGCGACGACAGAGGAACGTGTTGAATAGCCGAATGGGAAAGCGTCCCCAGGTGACTCAAAAAGGAGCGCAGCGGCGCAGACGGTGACGGCTCATGGCGCAATGTCGCCAAAACCAACAATCGCGCTCCCGCTTCGGCTGCCGCTCGATTACACAAGCGACGCACCAATTCAAGCGTATACGAATCGGCCCATTGTAAGTCGTCAATCACGAAAACGAACGGAGCATTCGCTGCGGCGTCGAGGAGTGCCGCTTCAACGACTTCGAGTTCGCTTCCAGGCGCCCTGGCTTCGCGGAGCATTTCATGCAAAAGTGCCGTCGTCAGAGCTTTGCGAATACCACTGACCGCATCCGGAGCGATTGCCGCAAGAGCCTTTGCAGCCCGAGCAATGGGTTGCAGCAAACTTTGCCGTTCGGGTCGACAAACAGCTCGCATAACGCGTGATTGAGCAATTCCCGCGCGATCGACAATGGCGTCCAAAAGACGCGTCCGCCCAACGCCCAACGGTCCGCGAAACATAACGACGCGAACACGTCCAGCACGCGCTCCTTCCAGCGCATCCATGGCCACGCGCACGGCGTCTTCACGTCCGACAAGAGCCGGATGCGAGACGATTTCCGGCCCTGGCTCCGAGCTTTGATTCGTGTGTTTTTCGCGCCAATCGCGATCGAATGCTCCGTCGTCCGAAACGGCCGCGGCACTTTGTACACCTCGGCGCTCCGCCAATATTCTTTCGATTTCTCGAGCAACCCAATCGGCGTGTTGCGGACGCGCCAAAGGTTCGGGAGCGCAGAGTTTGTCGACGAGCCAAACGACATCGGGACGGCATTTCAGATTAAATTGTTGCGAGACCACGGTCGTGCGTACGGGCATTTGCGCCGTGGCAATGGAAATAGTTACATCCGAAGCCAATACCGTTGCGGCATCCTCGACTGTTTCGTCCTCGCTCGGCAAGCGGCCGGTCAACAAACGACGCAATGTCACGCCAAGCGCATACAAATCGCTCGCTGGAGACGCCAAGGCTCCGCCGCGCAAACATTCTGGTGCAATGTACCCGAGTGTGCCGACGATGGTGTGTTGGGCTTCGAATTCCATCGCTTGGCGACGTGCGGGGTCCATATCGGCAACGACGCCAAAATCAATGAGTTTGTAGCCCAATGCGCCACAAACGATATTGGCGGGTTTTACATCGCGATGCACGAGGCCCGCCGCATGCACAGCGGAAAGAGCCCAAGCAACTTGGGCTGCGGCTTCGAGCACGTCCTGTTCGTCCAAATGTCCGAGTCGATTGAGTCGTCCATCGAGGGATTCGCCACCAACGTATTCCATGGCCAAAGCCATTGCATCGGAGGATTTTTCACGGAATACCGACAAAAATCGGACAACGCTTGGATGTTGTACTCGGCATAACGCCCGCGCTTCTGCGAATACACTCTCCCGCCAGGCAATCGCCTGTTCGGATCCAGGATCGAGGCCTTCGGGCAAGAAAAACAGCTTTAACGCGACGTCACGGAGTTTTTTGCCGTCGTGAAATTCCTCGGCCAGAAATACAGGAGCAAAGCCACCTCGACCCAACGGCCGCACGATTTGATATGGACCGAATGGATCCCCTGGGCGAAACGCCAAACGCGTTCCATCGTGGCCATCAGAGGATGCAGTCATCGCGTCGCGAGTTTACGCCGCATGCGAACAAAGGGGAAGTGAAAGGAGCACGGAATCGTTCATCGCTTCTTCGCCCGCGGATTGTGCACATCGACCATGGCCCGATAATCGAGCATCGGTTGCGTGCGTTCGGGCAGTGGGCGGAGTTCCGGGAGCATTTTTTCGAGGCACGAAACCATGACCCCAAGCTCGCTTGTGCTGGTCGCCCGACCCTGCGTGAGTTCACGGTACGCATTGGCGATATCGGCAATGCCGTGCCCCGAGACGTGACCACGCCGCGACAAATCGAGAAAACTTCGACCGAGCGCGGTTCCGTCGAAGTTGTGCGCGCCAATGAGGTCCTGGGCGACACGCAAGACGGACCGGCCGGGTATACGTTGTGCTTCATGCAAGACAAACGCGGCCTGCAAGTAATTGTAAAATGGCACGACACGCGGACCATAACGACGAAAATCCGATGGCGACGATTGACGATCGAGGTGAATGAGAATGTATTCGACAACCGGGCCTTTTTCAACGCGTTTGGCATAACGTAACGCATCGGCAATGGTATCGTCGTACGCCCGTCCACGACGCATCACGTCAGCAATTTCGTCATCGGATACGCGCCCCTCGCAAATGTCCGCAAACAGCGAATAGACGAAAGCATCGGCTTCGGCATCGTCACCAAGAAGCACTTCCCGAATCAGCTCGCCCCCTTCATTACGTTGTTGCGCCATTTCGCAACGGCGTTGCAAGAGCGAGGGGAGTTTGTACCCGAGTTGCCCGCGCAAGGCGCGGAATCGCAAACGAAGCAGATTTTGCAAATTGGGCTTCAACGTCAGCGAGGCCCATTTCGCTCCATCGAGACGCAGTTTTTGTTCGATGCGCGAGCGCAATTGTTCGGGACTCCCCGAAAGAATATGCGTTTCAACTCCAGCTCGACCGAGTTCACGCAAAAGGGCCGCTGCTCCGGGTACGGTGCGTTTTTGGTCGGGCCGTTCAATGGCTGTACGCGCCAAATCTCGCAATGTGTCGAAATCGGTGCGCAGATAGGTTTTGTCGAGGTCCCAGCGCGCAATGTACCGAGGCGCCACGTGCTCCGACGTTTGCCCGTCGAGATTCGCCGATGCACCTTCCACGACCGTCACCCAGTCGCCCAATCGTTGTGCATTTTCTCGAGCGACGCGACAAGATCGGTAGCTCCATGCGATTTCGCATTTTCAAGAGCCCGCGTGAAGTACATGACGGCATCCCGGGAACGATCCCGTTTGAAAGCAACATGCGCCAATACCCCCAGAATCCAAGCGCGCTCGACGCCGGAGGGGCCAGCCAAATCGAGCGCTTCTCGAAGAACGCCATCGGCATCGGTCAACGCTCCCGATTTCGCCAATACTTCACCCAATTTGCGACTGAATATCAAAACGGCTTTTTCCGGATCGTC
>JBGAOI010000186.1:0-10911 GCA_044221885.1 Polyangium sp. (in: bacteria) | reverse complement strand
TCCATCCGCTAAGAAGATCGGAGCAACGAGGGCGATGACCGAGCCTCCGCCGCCACCGCCCGTGAGCTTTGCACCAAGCGCCCCATGGCTTCGCGCAAGTGCACAAAGTTCTTCGAGTTCGCTCGTCGAAACCATCAAGCCCGATAGGACCAATTGGTTCATGTCCATCAGTTTGCCGATCGTGGCGTGTTCGCCCGCTTCGATCGCGCTCGCGGCCGCGTTGACGACGGAGCGAATGGCTTCCATCGAGTTCGTCACAAGTGTCGGATCCTTGGCTTTGCGCGCAGCGATGAGCTCGACCGTTTCTCGCGTCGAGGAAGGCGTACCGGAAAAACCCACGCAGAGAACGATGTCCTTACGCGGATGAAGTGTTGTGGCGCCTTCGGATCGGCTGAACTTAAAGATTCCCCCACGTGCAGCCGCTGTCGCATCGATGCCAGAAGGGTTGCCATGAAAAACACGCTCCCACGCCGCAGCTCGTTCGAGCACCAGCGCATTGGGATCACGTTCGTTCGTCTCCGCAAACACAGCCACCGCTCGGGCAATGGACACGGCGAGCGCCGCCGAACTTCCCAGACCTCCACCCGCGGGCAACTGACTCCGAGCTTCGATGCGTAACGCGGTCTTTGGGGGCGCTACATCGAGCAAAGCTTGCAACGCCCGACCCAGGTCGTCGGACGACGACGAGTGCGCGAGCACTTCGCGACTTCCAATACGTAGCCTCGTATGTGGCCCCGATGCACGTTCCGCCGTCGCATGGGCCGCACGTTCGAGCCCAGCGGCAATCGCAGGCGTTCCATGGACGACAGCGTGTTCGCCAAACAGGATCACTTTCCCGCACGCTTCGCCTGTCGATCGTTCGATCTGCGTCACGTCGTCACCCGAATCGCGTCGACGATACCAGCGAGGACAGGACGAACGGCCGCTGCGAGCTGCGATTCGTCGAGCACATGCAGGGCCGAGTTGCAGAGTGTGGTTTGTCGTTCTTCAACAGCTCGTCGCGCACCCGAGGAAATCAACGCCGTCGTGGCTTCTGTCACATCGGTGACCGCGGCGTCGCTGCGGCCAAATGCCTTGGCAATCGCCACGCGTTGTTCTGCGTTTGCCAAACGTTCTGCTTCAACAACGAGGGCCGTCCGTTTTCCAACGACAAGATCGTTTCCGACAGGTTTGCCCGTCTCCGCAGGATCACCAAACGTACCCAACAAGTCATCACGAAGCTGAAACGCAATTCCGAGCGGCGCAGAAAAACGCTTCAGCATTGCGATCAGCTCGGACGAACCTCCGGCCATCGTGGCTCCAAGGACGAGCGGCCCTCGAATCGTGTAGCTGCCGGTCTTCAAGTCATGCATCGCCTCGACGTCTTCCGACATGCCAAGCACGTCGATCTGCTGTCCGAAGACGACGTCTTCATGAATGCGCAAGAATGTCGACAAGACTTCGAGCCGTTTGTCTGGAGAAATTCGTTGGATCCCCAAGAATGTCTCGACTGACAAACTCCAGGTCAAGTCACTCGCGAGGATCGCTGACGACGCACCTCGTTGCGTTGCGCCAAACTTCGCCGTCAACGCGGCGTGAACACTCGGGCCTCCGCGTCGTGTCAGATCGCCGTCCATCCAATCGTCTTGGATGAGCAAATAGGCTTGCAAGAGTTCGAACGCGACGCCGCCATCGATCGCCGCATCAAGATCGTCACTGCCACCGCCCGCGAGCCACCCCGCAGCGATCAGGCCTGCTCGAAGGCGTTTGCCACCGCGAAGCGCAAGGTCTCGGGCTGCATCCACCATCGACGCGACATCCGCACCATGCATGCGGGCGCGTCGGGCGACGTTGTCGTAACGCTCGCCGATACGTCGATCGAGCTCTGGTCGCAGTTGGCCCAGCAGTTCGAGGAACGCGTTGCGATGGTTGGAATTCGGAGCGCTCATACGGGCGCGCAAACGTAGGAGTCGTTCTGCGATCGGTCAATGACGCGACCGATTCGCGTCAAAACAATTCGGCCGCGATTCCATCGGCAAGCACCCACGCCTGCGCAGGGATCCGCAGCTTATCCCCGTTGACTTCCAGCTTCCCGCGCTCGACCAGTTGTCGGGCTGCAACACGACGCTGGTTTGTCCAGACGACTTCATTC
Source organism: Polyangium sp. (in: bacteria) (assembly GCA_044221885.1). Taxonomy (GTDB): domain Bacteria; phylum Myxococcota_A; class Polyangia; order Polyangiales; family Polyangiaceae; genus Polyangium. The sequence goes on along the minus strand of JBGAOI010000186.1, from coordinate 8,780 downwards.
AAGTCCGAAGCCGCCTCGTTCAGATCGAAGCCGGCTCGCAGCCGCAGCCCAAGCATGATGCGTTCGCGCAACCGCGTCTGTGGCGAAAGCGGCTCTTCACTCTCGACGTCGTGAACATCCGCGAGTGCTGCACGCATGTACCGCATTGGGTCTGTCATGTTGCGGTATCGAACCGCCCACGACGATGGTTGCTTCGACCCCGGGCCACTCACCGTGCCAAACGCTGCACATCCGAGACCCAAATAGTCATGGCCTCGCCAGTAGCCCAGGTTGTGCCGAGCTTCGTCTCCAGGCTTCGCGTAGTTCGAGATTTCGTAGTGCCCCAAGCCCATGGATCCAAGAGCTTCTTCGATGGCGAAAAACGAGTCGGTCACCACGTCTTCGTTGGCAATCGGGAGTTTGTCTCGACGCGCTAGTTCACCAAAACGAGTTCCGGATTCGATCGTCAGGCTGTATGCCGACACGTGCGTCACGCCTGTTTCTGCAACGCGTCGTGCCTCCGCCGCAGCTTCTTCAGGCGATTGCTCACGTGTTGGCGTTCCCGCGAGATAACGCGCGCTCGCGCCTTCTTTCGGCACTGCCACGCCGTAAATCAAATCTGCGCTCACCCGCGGCACACCTGCTTTCACCGCAGCTTCGACCGCCCGCAACCCTCCCGACGGATCATGCAAGCGACCTAGAAATTCCAGCCGTTCTCGATCCGTTCCTTGCACCCCGATGCTCAAACGATTGACGCCTACATCGACCAGCGCTCGGGCCTTGTCACCATCGAGGGACGTGGGGTTGCATTCGGCCGTGACCTCGAGGTTTGGCGCGACAGTCGTTGCTGTTCGAACGATTGCGTCGAGCACACGCCCGATCTCCGAAGTCGCCCAGAGCGAAGGTGTGCCGCCCCCGAAAAAAATTGTTTCCAGGCGCCGGTCCGCCAAGCTTTCTGCCCGTCGCCCGAGTTCCGCGATCACTGCGTTCGCGTACCTCTCGTGCTCGATCTGTTGCGGCTGTTCCGCATAAGAAACGAAGTCGCAGTACGGGCACTTCTTCAGGCACCACGGGAAATGTACGTAGACTCCGATGGGCATCATGGTCATCGCGATGTATATTGCATCACAGGGAGGGTGGGCACGACGTCGAGGAGTCGCCAATCACCATGGTCACACAATTGCCGCGTGAATTGCAGGATGTTAGCCTCAAGCATGCTGACGATCCTGCCGCGTTGGCGCGGAATCGTATGTTGACGTCGCAAGAATTGATCCGTCGGGTCCAGGAATATCATCCAGGGGCGGATGTTGATCTCATAGCGCGGGCGTACTCGTACGCCGAAGAAGCGCACAAGGGACAAACTCGAAAAAGCGGCGATCCGTATTTTTCTCATCCGATATCCGTTGCTGAAGTCATCATCGGCCTGCGTCTCGATGCAGCAAGCGTCATCGCTGGACTTCTGCATGACGTCGTCGAAGACACACTCGCGACGAATGAGGACATCGAGCGTGAGTTCGGCGCGGAAGTCGCATTTCTCGTCGATGGCGTAACGAAGTTGTCGAAGATCAACTTCGCCTCGAAGGAAGACCGTCAGGCGGAAAATTTCCGCAAAATGTTGATCGCGATGGCGCGCGACATTCGCGTGCTGCTCGTGAAGCTCTGCGATCGCGTGGACAACATGCGCACGCTCGAGCACATGAAACCCGAGGCGCAAGATCGCATCTCGCGCGAGAGACGATGGAGATCTACGCGCCACTCGCAAACCGTCTCGGTATTGCGCGCTTCAAGAGCGAACTCGAAGACCTGGCCTTCAAATACTTGGAGCCCCAAGCATACGCAGACCTCAATCAGAAGGTCCTCGGCACCAAGACCGAACGGGACAAGTACACGGCCGACGTATCCAAGGTTCTTCAGGCCAAACTTGCCGAGCAGGGGTTCGCTGCCGACGTTACTGGCCGCGCCAAACACTTCTATTCGATTTGGCGCAAAATGCAGGCGCAGCAGTGTGATTTCGATCAAGTCTACGACGTCATCGCGTTTCGCGTTCTCGTCGAATCCGTCGCGGATTGTTACGCGTCACTCGGCGTCATTCACTCGCAATGGACGCCCGTTCCCGGTCGATTCAAAGACTACGTCGCTCTGCCGAAACCCAACATGTACCAATCGCTGCACACGACGGTGATCGGTCCGGGCCGTGAGCGCATCGAAGTGCAGATACGCACACACGAAATGCATCGCGTCGCCGAACAAGGCATCGCGGCCCACTGGCGTTACAAAGAGAGAAACTCGGGCGGAGTCGACCCCAAGGACGCAGCGCGTTTTGGTTGGCTCAGGCAACTCATGGAGTTCCAAAAGGACATGAAAGATCCTGCGGAATTCCTCGAAAGTGTGAAGGTCGACCTCTTTCAAGACGAGGTCTACGTATTCACACCGAAGGGTGACGTCAGGGTTTTTCCGCGTGGATCGACGCCCGTCGATTTCGCCTACGCCATTCACTCGGAGGTGGGTGACCACTGTTCAGGTGCACGCGCCAACGGAGCGATTGTTCCGCTACGTTACAAGCTACGCAACGGCGATGTCGTAGAGGTCATGACAAACCCGAACCAGCAGCCGAACAAGGACTGGCTGGATTTCGTTACGACGAGCCGCGCCAAAGGGCGCATCCGAAGTCACCTGCGGGCGGACCAGCGGGAGAAGTCACTCAAGCTCGGACGTGAGCTGCTCGAAAAGGAGATGCACCAAACCGGCATCAGCATGGCGCGTTTGACGAAGAACGATGCCGAAGTGCGAAAGGTCAACGAGCACTTCAGCGTGCAGACCTTCGACGAACTGCTCATCGGTATCGGTTACGGCAAGTTCACTGCGCGGGACATCATCGAGTTCATCGCGCCGCCGCAAGCGGGCGCGAAAGAAATGGTTCCTCCTGCGTCTCTCAAAGAGAGCCGTATCGAGTCACTCGTTCGCAAAGTCACGGGACGCGACAGCCACGGCATCAAGCTGAATGGGATCGACGACGTTCTCGTTCGCTACACCAAGTGCTGCAACCCATTGCCGGGGGATGAGATCATTGGGTTCATCTCGCGAGGTCGCGGCATCACCGTTCATCGCCGCAATTGTCCCAAAGCGCTCGACACGGACCCTGAACGTCGGGTCGAGATTTCGTGGGACGCACGGGCAAAGATCAATCGTCCCGTTCAGCTTCGCGTGATGACGGCAAACCGACCGGGCATTCTCGCGACGGTGGGACAAACCTTCCACGATCAAGGCATCAACATCAGCGAAGCGACATGTCGCGCAGGTGATGATGGCCGCGCGACGAACACGTTCAGCTTCCTGTGTTCGGACCTTGCTCAGTTAAAAGGCGTCATGCGCCAGCTTCAACGTATTCCCGGCGTCATCGCGGTCGAACGAACGTAAGCCAACGACGTAGCGGTTTGCCTTGGTCACCCCCAACGGAGTGCCGAGCGGCGATGTCCTTGATTCTCCGGACAAACTCGTTGATGTCGCGCTGATTCAAGGTGCTCGAGCGTGTTGCCCGTTCGCAGAAATACGTTCGACAGCCAAATGGACGCGCGTCGTAGACGGAGCAACGCCCCTTGGCATCCAGCAACGGGCAAGGCTCTTCATCCGCAAGCGCCAAACGACGTTTGTCTTTCCGATCGGTGGATGGTTCACCGGAGAGAGGTGGTGGTTCACGCCCAAGCGCTCGAGGTCCACCACGTCGCGCAATCGCTCGATTGACGAGGGCGACTTCGATGGACGTGACATAAGGCTCGCGTCCTGTAATTCCAAACCGACAACACTCCGTCGATGCTGGGCATGTATCGCCTTGCAAGCTCGTGTCGACTTCGCGCAAGACGTGTTCCAGTTCGACCAAGAGTTCACTTTCCGCATCGCGGTCGCTTTGAGACGGGTGTGTTCGGGACGAACGATCGTTGGTCTTGGATCGAGCCATCGGCGCTGGTCGGAGACTATGACGAAACGCGAACAGTCCCGTCAATGGATGTGCGTCGCCGTCATGCCGGCACGCGATATGCTTTTGCTCGGTTCATGGCGGACCCGATGAGTCATCCGAGATTGCGGTCGGTCGAGACCATCTTCATTCCTCACGAAACGCTTGGCCGCGCGTTGCTCTTGAGGGACGGGGAGGGGATTGCGCCCGCAGCGCTCGCCATTCGTGGCGACTTCGCTCCGATCGTCATGAGCATGGATGGCACTCGATCAATCGAGGCATTGGCACGTCGGGCGCAATTGGTTGGTGGTCAAACGGTAGATGCGTCCGCGGTCAAACAGCTCGTGGCCGAGTTGGATGCGGCGTACTTTTTAGATTCGCCGCGATACCTGCAACGACGACGCGAAGTCGTGACCGCGTTCAAGCTGCGCGGAGAACGTCCTGCGCAACATGCAGGCAGTGCGTACCACGCGGACGCGAAACAGCTCCGGTCCTTCATTGATCACGAGTGTCTCCGCAAGGCATCGCCCACGACGCGTGAAGCTCGCATGGTTGGTCTCTGCGCTCCGCACATGGATCTCTGGCGCGCTTCCATTGGATACGGTCACGCGTACGCAGCGCTTGCCGAGGCGTGGAACGAAGATGTCGAAACGATCTTCGTGCTCGGCACTTCGCACATGCCCATGCGTCAGCCGTTTGCGATCTGTGACAAACCCTTCGCGACGCCGCTTGGATCTATGTCGCCTGATCGTGACGCGATCGCTTGGCTCGCTTCGCGGAGTTGCTTTGACGTCAAAGAAGATGAGTACCAGCACAAGGGCGAACACTCGCTCGAGTTTCAAGTTGTGTTCTTGCGGCATATTCTTGGATCGCGTCCCGTGCGTATCGTGCCGATTCTTTGCGGGCTAGGTCGCGCGATTTCTTTAGGAATGGACCCGACTCGAGATCCTGCTGCGGAGTCGTTTCTCGAGGCTCTTGGTGAGCTGTTCGAGAGGCGCGGTGAGCGGGCAATCTTCGTCATCGGCGCGGATTTCGCGCACGTTGGGCCAAGGTTTGGCGATCCAAAACCACTCGATGCCGACGAACGTGCAGCCCTCGAAAAACGCGATCGCACATCAATGGATCACATGCTCAGCATCGATGCATCGGGGTTTTACGCGCAGGTACGTGAGGATCTCGACACGCGCCGCGTGTGTGGATTGGGGCCGATTTACACGGCTCTGCGGGCATTACCGCGTGAAGTTCGTGGTGATGTTTTGCACTACGCGCAGTGCATCGATGCGGAGGAAGGATCCATTGTGAGTCACGCGTCGATCGCGTTTTACCAATGAAGCGAGAAGTTATTCGCGAGGTTCAACTACGAGCGAATTTGCGCCGAGCAATATCGAGTCCAAGACGTTCGGCTTCGCGATAGATCGCTTGTCGCGACATACCCAACGAACGTGCAGCAGAAGCGACCGATCCGTTGGCTCGGGCGAGCGCATCTTCGAGTCGTGCACGGGCGAGCGCGGGATCGGCTGAATGAGGCAACGACGGTTTGGTACGGTTTGCCCTGGCCAAGGTCGAAGTCACGTGAACCAGATCAATCGGCGTGTTTGTCTCTGTCGTCTCGGCAGCGGCGATCAACGTTTGCTCGAGTTGTGGCACACCACCAGGCCATCCGGCTCGAACGAGGGCGTCGAGCAAGTCCGGCGTGATGCGTTCCAGTGCGATGTTTCGACGTTCCGCGATGTCACGAACGATCGACGGGATGTCTTCGCGACGATGTTCGAGAGGCGTGATGGCGATGCGTTTTCCCGAGAACATCGAGCCAAACCACGGTGCGATTTTGCCGTCAGCGACGGCGCGATCGAGCGGTTGGCTCACGGTGGCGATGACCACGACGCCATTCGTGCGGCCCACAGCGTGGGCGAGCTCGAGTTGTTGTGGTCGCGGCAGATGATCGGCATCGAGAACGACCCACGTCATGGGACGAACGCCTGTTGGTACCGTGGGTTTTCCCTCGGCAGATCCATCGACGATGACGATGTCGCCAGCGGCTTCGCGCAACGCAGCAGCGAGACGCGCCAAGGTTCGTTTGCCCGTACCGGGTGAACCTTCGATGCACACGGACGATCCACTCTTGACGAGATCGAACACGGGATCGATCCAATCTTTGCGTTGTCGAGGTCCGTGCACCAGAGAGCCCGTGCGCAAGCTGGCTCCCGCGTAGGTTGTGAGGTCCCGCTCGACGAAAATGCCGAGTGTTTCGCCAAGACGAACCACGTCGCCATGACCAAGTCCGATACGTCGTGCGCGTACGCCATTCACGTACGTGCCTTCGGGCGATCCGAGATCTTCCACGTAACAACCATCCGCGCGGACACTCACGCGCACGTGCTCGCCGGCGATGCCTTTGCCATCGATCGGCGCGTCTTTGGAGGCACTTCCGACGACAGCTCCATCCGTCAACATCACGGGCTTGAGCTCGCCATCGAAGCCAACGAGGACGAGTCCCCATCCACTTCCATCGCGTCGGCCTTTTGCAAAAATTCCCGAGCGTACTTCTTTCTGAGTCTGCGTGAAATGCGACGCATCCGCGGATGCTTCGGCGTTATGGACACGCAAAGCCTGCTCGTTCATGTTTCCCCCCGATCCTTCAGTTGTCAGTCGTGGGTATCTCGCCCACTTTGTTGTGCTGCATCCCCCTGGAACTCCCGAAAAACGGTCGGGCTGTCCGATGCAGCAGTGCCCACAGAATACTCTTGGAAATCAAAGAGGCAACCGCCTAGGGCACAGGACTTGACAGTTTCAAAAAGCGCTAGTAGGAATGGCGCGCCTCGGTTGAAGTGAACCTTCAGTCGAAGCAACGTTCTCGTAAGGAACGTCCTGATGCACATCAGGTCATCCCTGAGAGAAATCGTTTGCGGGAGTAACTCAGTGGTAGAGTGCAACCTTGCCAAGGTTGACGTCGCGGGTTCAAATCCCGTCTCCCGCTCCAGAGCAACCGAAAAAAGAAAGCTACCCGGTGCAAGTCGCCGGGTAGTTTTCATTTGACCTCCCACGATCGCATTCGCTTGCCGTTGATCGCCAATCGTTCCGCACAATCAACTGCGGCGTTGTGGTACGCATCCGAGGGCCATGGCTGCGCCCTTACCCGATCGACTCAGGCAGCTCGCCAACACCCTCGAACGACAATTCCTAGGCAAAGACGAAATCATCCGCCTGTTGATGATCTCGGTCGTGGCCGGTGAACACTGCGTTCTTCTTGGGCCGCCTGGTACCGCAAAAAGCGCTCTGATCCGCTCCCTCGCGGAACTCATGCAAGCGCAGTACTTCGAGTACCTGCTGACGCGTTTTACCGAGCCGAACGAAATCTTTGGTCCCGTAGATATCGTCGCCTTTCGCGAAGGTACCTACCGACGCAACACGCAAGGCATGTTGCCCGAATCCGAGATCGTTTTTCTCGACGAAGTCTTCAAAGCCAACAGCGCCATCCTCAACGCTCTGCTCACGTTGCTCAACGAACGCAAGTTCACGAGCGGCGGCAAGGTGATGCGTTGTCCGCTCATCAGCGTGTTTGCCGCGTCAAACGAAGTGCCTGGCGATGAAACGCTGAACGCGATTTTCGATCGCTTCCTGCTGCGGGTTCATTCGGACAACCTCGACGCGTACCACTTCAGTGAATTGCTCCAGCGCGGCATCCAGCACGAGATTCGCCAGATGTCCGGCCAAACCACGAGCCCCATCCTCGCAGCTCGAGAACTGGCCGACTTGGGCAAGAGCTTTGGCGGGCGCATGAACTTCTCCGACAACTTCTTGTCGGCGTACAAAGGCATCGTCTTTCAGATTCGCGCCGAAGGCATCTCGCTCTCCGATCGCCGCGTCGTGAAAATGCTGAAGCTGTTTGCTGCGAGCGCCTACCTCGATGGTCGTACATCGGCGGATGCGAGCGATTTCTTTGTTCTCAAACATATTTGGAACAACCAAGACCAAGCTGCGATCTTGGAAGGCATTGTCCAACCGGCTCTCGAAGCATTTTTCCGGGAACATCCGGATCGACGTCGCGTCGGCGTGATTGGCGTCGGCGTCGATGCGCTTGCCGCAGAGATCGATCGCATTCGGCAGCTGCTCACGGGCGGCGGAGCGCTCGGCGACGTGCAGCTCTTCAGTCAGCTCAAGGCGCTTGGCGAGATCAAAACCGCGTTGGCGTCGGTCACGGATCCACGCGCTCGTGAACTCGAGAAGCGCGTGGCCCAGTTGCTCGAAGCTTCGTTCCGCACAGGGCGGTTCGCTCAGCTCTGACGCGAGTTTGTCCGAGCGCGCGTGACGTTCTTGTCGCGTGTCCGTGATTGGGCAGGTCGGCTCGGCGCTGAACGGTCGGTGGGACGTTCGTCATTGCGCACACGCGGCGGACGCTTGAGATCCATCGCTGGACTTGCGTCGCGTGCCGGACGACTTATCGACGGTCGTGACGCCGATGGTTCGTCATTGCGAACACGCGGTGACCGCTTTCGATCGATCGTGGCGTTGCCATCTCGAGATGGTGCGCGGCGCGGTCCTTGTTCATCGGTTCGAGCGCGTGATGGCGATGGCCGACGTGGTCGTTTCTCGAGTCGTGTGAGATCGGCTGCTCCGGCTGCTGCGCGCACGCGTTTTGGAACTCCAAACTGCTTCTTGATCTCCGTGAGTTCATCGACGGTGAGCAGGCGCCATTCGCCGGGTCGAATATTTTCAGACGTCACGCCAGCGAAACTCAGACGGGCCAGGCGCATGACTGGGAAACGCGTGGCTTCGCCCATGCGTCGAATCTGCTGATTTCGTCCTTCACGGAGCGTCACTTCGAGCCATGTCTTGTCGCCTTCGTGAC
>JBGAOI010000185.1:0-10949 GCA_044221885.1 Polyangium sp. (in: bacteria) | reverse complement strand
GATGAAAATACGTGAAATGCGCCCCATTTCGCTACCCGTCTTGAGGCTCGCGTAAAACCGCCGGATGAATCCCGTCTTTTCCGTGAGCGATTCGTAGATGTCGTGCCCTCCGGCCGCAATCAGGCCGTTGGCAAACGTATCGTATTCGTCGATCAACACGTACACGCGCTTGCCAATGTCCGCGACCAAGGTCGAAAAACGCCGAACCAGCTCTACCGCATCGACAAACCGATCGAGCTGCTTGTACATCTGACGAAACTCCGCATCGTAGTCGAAATAACGCCGCAAGGCGCTTCGAACCACGTCACGCACCGTTTCCGTAAAACCTCGAACGATCGACGCTTCATCCGTACCTCGCACATCCCCGAAATTGATGTGCAACACGACGTGCGCGTTCTTCTCGGGCGTCGGATGCTCGTGCACCCACAATCCCGCGAACAGTTCGTCGAACTGGTTGGCGCGAGCCAAGTCATAATAATGCGCCATCATGCTGACAAGCGATGACTTCCCCATACGCCGCGGACGAAGAAACACAAGGTTCCGTAGCTCGGGACGCTCCAGACGTTGAAGGAACAGCGTCTTGTCGATGTAAAACGACTCGCTTCGTCGAATCTCCGCAAAATCAGCCACTCCGTAGGGAATCCTCATGACGCTCGAACCCTCGCTCGCGAACGTCTACCACCAACCCGTGCCGGTGTAAAGAGACGCGCCAATAAAATCACCACCTAACGACGTCGTTTGTCGCGATGGTGTTCGTCGGAGTGATACGCCGAAAATACGATTGCCCGGAAGTCCGAGCTTCATCTCACCGATAACATCGAAAGCTACGACTCCCCCTCCCCGCACCATTGTTTCGCCAGCTCGAGCGTCCGGCGGTTTTCCGGTACATTCTCCAGGAAACTCAATCGCAAATGCGGCTCGGCTATCTTGCGCGCATTCTTCTGAATGCATTCCCGCGCCCTGCGAATGGCCCCGCGCGCGTCATCGTGACGGCCCAGCGATTCAAGTATTTCCGCATGCACGAGACGCAAATATGCGCCCCGGAAAAATTGACTGCATGCGCCGATTGCGGCGTATTTCTCGAGCGCTTCCGTCGCAATCGCCAAGGCTTCTTCGTGACGCCCTTCCGCGTGACGAAGCGCCGCGATGGATGCCAATACACCGGGGCCATCGAGCGCGCAAATCATTTGCAGAATGTTTTTCGCCGCCTCGAGTTCGATGTTCGCCGCAACAAATTCGCCCGAGCGGCGCATCACTTCACCCAGCACCCAATGCCCACGACCTTCGTCGAGCAAAACTTTTCTGGTTTTTCCCGCATTGACGAGGCGCATTGCATGTTCCCGCGCAGATTCCAATTCCCCACGGTCCGCAAGAATCCAAGCCAATATGAATGGCCGCAAGGACGAGACATACCCAAACGCTTCATCCGGCAACGCCGAACCCAACAGCGTTCGCTCCGCTTCAACCGTATCTCCAAGACACCAACGATTCAAACTCGACAAGAGCACGCGTAGCAGGTCTCGGAATCGATAATCATACCGTGACTCGGCAAGGTTGCTACCAACAAGGCTATGCCGAAGTCCCAAATATGGATTCTCGTGGGCATAACACGAACGCATCGAGGGCATTCCGTGCGACGGAAGGAGAATATCCCCATATTGCTCTTCCGCAGTCCGCGCGATGAAGTGCAATCGATCCATCACGAGATTGGAATCGCGCACTTTGCCCAAGAAATCCAAACCTATGGCACAACGAGCCAGGGTAAAAACAAGCACCGGCGCGTTGTCCATTTGCGCTTCGATCTTCATCAATTCGGGAATTCCATTGGTGAATTCATCGATTCGCCCCGACATCATTTCATTGTCGAGCACAATCCCTTTGCCTTGAATCCATCGCGTACTTCCCCAGGGAGCAATTTGGAGCAACTCCGTCGCGTAAGGCATTGCCTCACTCAAAAGATCCGTGCGCCACGTATACGCCTGGCAGATCGTTCCTAGCAATTCGGCACGTAATGCGACATTGTTCGTGCAAGCCAAACCACGTTGCCCATACGCGACCGCCGTCATTGAATCCCCGGCCAAATCGGCACGCGACACAGCGCGCTCGTAATATCCCGCCGCTCGATCTTTCTCGCCGCCTTTTTCAAAGTGATCCGCCAACAAAAGCGCGTCGTCTTCGCCTCGTTTTTCCAGCCATTCTCCGGCCAATTTATGCCCCAGGGCCCGATCGCTCTCGGTGAGCATTCCATACGCACCTTCACGCAGCAAAGCATGCCGGAACGCAAATTCCGTTTCATTCAAGAAACGGCTGTCTTTACGCCGAACGAGCACTTCGCGGTCGACAAGGTTCAACAACAAGGTTTCAACGGCCGCACGGCGATCAACGTCACCCAACAAAACGGAAATACCACCCGTCCACGAAACTTCGCCGAAAACGCTCGCCGCCCGAAGCACGCGTCGTGATACGTCGTCAAACGTTCCAAGACGCGATTGCACCATGGATACGACGGTTTCCGGCAATTCTCCGGCCCGGCCTTCCGCAGCGAAACGAATGAGTTCTTCCAGGTAAAATGCATTACCCTCGGACAAACGCACGAGCCGCTCGACAGTCTCGGCAGCTACGCTATCGCCGAGCACATGCCGAACGAGACGTTCGATGGCTCGACGACCAAGTTCTTTCAATTGAAGTTCCAACAGCCGGCGATGCGTCCACAAATCCGGAAACAATTCACGGACTTCCGGACGGCTCAAGGCCAATACGAAAAGCGGTTGGTCGTGCAAATCTCGCAAAGCGTGATCGAGGAATTGAATCGTCGGTCGATCGCCCCAATGCAAGTCTTCGAGAAGAATCAAGACGGGCCGGGCTGCGCATTCAGCGGCCAGAAAATCGAGAAATGCCGCGCGCATTTGTTCGGTCATGAGCAAAGCATCGAGACGCGCGGCGCGCAGCGGCAAACTGTCTTCATCGGGAAAAGACGTCCCCATGAGCTCGCCTAGAAACTCCGTAACGCGTTGACAATCCGCTGGAGCAACGCGTTCGGCAACGCGGGCTCGCACTTTCTGCCGCCGTGTATCGAGCGGTTCACCTTCTTGAATTCCACATGCGCCGCGTACAGCTTGCGCCAGCATGCCCAAGGCCGAACCAGCACGCAACGAATCACCACGGGCAATCCAAATCGCTACGTTTTCGTGATGCTCCTGTACTGTCCGGAGAAACTCGTGCCCCAAGCGAGACTTTCCCACACCAGCCGGCGCCGTCACCAAGACGACTTGCGCATTTCCTTCCAAACACTCGTCGAAACTTCCTTCGATATGGCGAAGTTCTCGCTCCCGACCCACGCAAGGTGTCGCTCGACCCAAAAGCGTGCGTGTACCTTCCGCCAGATCCCGTTCGCCATGTAAAACGAATCCGGTGGCCTCTTCTCGCACGTCAAAACGAGCATCGAGAAGACCGGCAATCATGTCGTCGAGCCACACGACGGATTCCGTAGCTTTGCTTTTACCAATTCCCGAAAGCATTGCAGCACGATCAATTACTTGACCCAAAAGAGATTTGTGCGTCGAGTCTGCTCGACCTTTGGCCAAGGCAATGGTACGTCCAGGAACAAGACCGCGCAGCGACAATGCGCATCGTGCGGCTCGGGCCGCCAAATCCGTTGCCATCGACGTCCGCGTCGAGCAACGATTCACAACGCCCTTCAAAGCGTTCGGCTTCGGCGCGAATTCGCGGATCATCCGCCACTTGCAAGGTAGCACTCGTCTCGGAGACGCGTTCGTGGTCGGCGTCGGGAGCGGCAATGAAAATCACGGCAACGCCCTTTTTCTCGCCAATCGTCAACGACGGAGCCGCAGGGGCAACCGATTGCCGCACGACATGCACCTCCGTGTCATCGAATCTGCCCAATGATTTCAGTGCTCCGGCGAGAACCTGGGCATTCTCGAAACGTTCCGCGGGGTCCTTGGTCAACATTTGGGCCAGCAATGCATCCAATGCGAATGGCGCCGTCGGCAATTTGTCTCGCAAACGTGGCGCTTCCTCGAAAAGCACTTTGGCCAAAAGCGCGGCTACGTGTACGCCGGAAAAAAGCGGTTCCCCGGTCAAACATTCGAATAAAACACTGCCCAAAGAATACACGTCCGCACGCGCGTCGACCATTTCTTCGCCACGGGCCTGTTCGGGCGCCATGTACCCGGGTGTGCCCAAAAGCATTCCCGTTCGAGTCATCCGCGTCGATAATCGCGCCACCGCAATGCCAAAATCCAAGATACGTACGTCGTCGCATTGCCCGCCCACCAAAAACAAATTGCTCGGTTTGAGGTCCCGATGCACGAATCCTCGGGCATGCGCCATTGCGAGCCCTTCGGCAACATGCTGGGCCACGCGCAGCGTCTCATGAACGCTCAATCGCCCCCGACGAAGCCGCACGGCCAAATCCTCACCCTCGAGCCATTCCATCGCCAACCACGGCACCCCTTCCTCCATGACACCATGCGCAATGTGCCGTACGATGCACGGGTGATCCAGTTCGGACAGAATCCGCGCTTCACGGACGAAACGTGCGGCATCATCCGAGGATCCCCAACGCATGATCTTGACAGCGACGGACAAACCGCTTTGTTCATCATTTGCGCGGTAGACTTCGCCCATACCGCCCGCACCGGCGAGCCGTTCCAAGACAAACCTATCGCCGACCCGCCCCTCGAGTTCTTTGCGCATGGCGGTGGATACTACACGTTCGTGAGCGATGGGAACAACGGACAACGCTCACAGTTGTTCGTGAATGGGGGGTTGCTGAGAATGCAAAGCGTGTGACTGGCGAATTGTTGGCAGGTCAAAGGGGCGCGTTTGATGGGATGCGGTAACGGGAGTGTCATGAGTACATCCAATTGCCCTTGCGCCGGTTCCACGTGCGCATGAGGTTCGTTCGCCAAGAATCTGCTCACCAATTCACGACAAGCCCAACCAACGACACATCGGGACTGCGAAAAGAAGGGCCTTCGATACGAATCTTCTTGGATTTTCTGAAGTTTTCACTATGGTTATGCTGAAATGGCCTATGTGCCGACTCAACTGTACTCGAGCATTGCGGCAATAGGCTGAAGGAAGAGAAGACGATGAGCACTGTCGTCGTTCATGTTGGTTCAGATAGCGTTCATGCCGGTCTTGCAAGCGATACGGCACCACGCGTGGCGTTTGCTCCGCTGGTGGACGGGCAAAATCCTGTTCAGAATGGTATGGTCTCGAATTGGGACCAATGGCTCGTTTTGGTAAAGCGAGCATTCACGGAGCTTGGTGTACCTTCGCAAGGAGCATCGGTGGCGTTCAGCGAAGTTCCGCTCAATACCAAGGTCAATCGAGAAAAGTTGACGCAATTGGCATTCGATGCGCTTGGCGTGGCCAATATGTACTTGAGCATTGATGGCATGCTCGCGCTCTTTGGCACCGACCGCACCACAGGGGTTGCGGTGCATTCAGAAGGTTCACGCACCTTCGTTGTCCCGGCGTATCAGGGGTACGCTGCGCAGCACGCGATACTTCAGCATGATTATTCAAGCCGCGAGCTCGATGCGTACATGCAAAAACTCGCAGCCAAGCGTGGTTATTCGGTGGACTTGGAGACGGCCAAACAGCTTCGGAAGCAGCTTGGTTACATTGCGCTGGATTATGACGTCGAAGTGCAAAAGGCGGCCAGCGGAGCCTTGAATGCTTCGGCGACCATTCAGGGGAAAACCTATACGTTGGACCGCGAGCGTGTCGATTGCCCTGAGGCCCTGTTCCAACCCTCTGCCTTGGGCCTTCAGTTAATGGGCATGGGCATGTCGACTTATGCTGGGATCTTCAAATGCGATCTGGATCAGCGCCGGGAGCTCTATGCGAATATCGTATTGTCCGGCGAGGCGACCATGGTCGCGGGCATTGCAGAGCGCTTGCAAAAAGAGGTCACGACGCAAGCACCCTCGGGAACGAAGGTTGTCGTTACGGCTCCTGCCAATCGAAACTATCTCCCATTCTTGGGAGGAGCAAAGCTTGCTACGGCACTTGATTCGTCCCAAGGGTGGGTGACCAAAGCAGAGTACACGAAGTCTGGTCCGAGCATTGTCACTTCCAAGTGCTTCTAGCCAACGATTTCGCCTCGTAACGCGCACGCATTCCAGCAACACGTTCGACGCGATTTCGGACGTCAGCTTTGCAACGCCAAACAGCTCACCGATGCGCAATCCTCCATCGAATCACGAGCATACAGAGCATCCGCCATACTGCCCGATTCGAGCCACCACAATTTGCCATGGTCAATCGTCACATGCGACAAATCGCCGAATGTCGCTTCGACCAACACGTCGACCTTACCTGTCGCCATATCAAGGCGCTTCAGGGTCGCTGGAAAGGTCCCTTGGTTGGAAATGCCCGCCGGATCGACCCAAAAGGCTTCGCCTTGCCCCACCACAAAGGAAGTGACAGTCCCCAAATCATGCTTGGAGATTTGTTCCAATGATCCGTCAGGTAAAACCCGCCACAAATGCGTCTTGTAATATCCTTCTGGATCGCTGTGTCGCCCACGCGTGACGACATACGCGGTTCCTTGAAATGCGGCCATGATTTCAATGGGCCGTTCGAGAGTCCACGTTTGTAGCAATTGCGTATTGCCGCACCAGCGACGTAGGGTAAATCGTTCGTTCGTCGTGTGGATTTCTTGTTGCAGCACACCTCGAGCCGATACCGCTTCGCGGACGATTTCCTCGGTGCAACCATATTCGTACCACCACACGTCGTTGGCTTCGGCAAACGCGGCAATGGAGTCGAGCCCGCGTCTTTTGAAAGTCGACAACCATTGACCCGATGGGCTTTTCTGGGCATCTTCGTCCGCGCCAAACCAATAGACGTGAAACGTGTCCGAGTCGTCCGCGTCACGCGCGACGTACCAAATGCCGTTCGCCAATTGACGGACGCACCCCATATCGAGATGGGTCCGCACAACGAGTTCTTCCGTACCTCCTTGCACACCCATACGCGAGATACCTTCGTCGGTATGGAAAAGCAATGCCCCTTGGCGACAATCGACAAGGTCGTGGCGAGGCGCGTCGAAAATGGCCCAAAGCCTAGCTTGCCCTGTTTTTTCTTCTTTGGGTTTCCCCGCAACAATGATGCGCCCCTCGGCTGATCCATCCAATGCGACAATTTCATGCGACTCAGAAAGCCGAACGATCGGTGCGCCTTGATGGACACCCATGTGCGTGACCTGCGTTTCAAGCCAAATACGTTCACCTCGACCGTCCAAGGTAGCATGATTGGGCCGAGCAATGCCCTCCACACCACCCATCTCCATCAATTCGTTGACGTGCCAAAAGGTAGATTCATCGAATTCGTCATCCTCGACGTGGGCCTGAAGAATCCCGCGATCCATGGCCGCGACGAACCAATTCGTCGACGGGTCGCCATGCACGTCGGACGGGGCAGCAAAGACGGGAAGGTAGGCAATTTCCTCGAACGTCGGTAATTTCAACAAATGGAGCGTCCGCGCATTGGGTCCTTCGTCGCTGTAGACGACAATGCGGTCGCCAAGCACGACGGGCGTGGGCATTGCCCAGCGGACTTCGCCTTCGGGCGGCCATTTTGCGATCAAGTCGCCCTCGTCGGAAACGAGATACAATTCGGAATGGCGATGATTCCACAACATACCCACGAGCAACCCGTCTTTTACTTTGGCGGCATACACGGTATTCTCGGGCGCTGCCGGCACGCGAAACACACGATCGAGCATCTTCGATTCGAACGAAACGATCGCGACATGGCCGCTTTCATTGGCGGTGATGGTCATTCCTTCCGGTGTTGCAAACAGGCGGAGCCCTCGACCCGAACTGCCCCGAAAAGTGGTTTGGCTGGACCAATGCTCTTGGAGACGGAAACAATCGAGCCGCTGAGCTTCGGCAATCAAAGGGATATCGGCAAGGAGCTGGCTCGTTTCCGAATCCCAAAGCATCAGCCAAGGCACGTTGTCCCGCTTTACAATCATGGCCGTGCGGGATTCCGAAAGCACGAGCGCATCGAGCAGCTCGCCGTGGGCATTGGCCAATAGCTGAATTCGCCCATCGAGTTCAGGAGGTAACAGAACCTCGTCGTCGGCTTGATTGGCACACGAACGCAAAGGTTCGTAGGGCGTATACCAGGTGACGTCTTGGGATTG
This sequence comes from Polyangium sp. (in: bacteria), assembly GCA_044221885.1. GTDB lineage: Bacteria > Myxococcota_A > Polyangia > Polyangiales > Polyangiaceae > Polyangium. The sequence continues at coordinate 2,767 of JBGAOI010000185.1, read as the reverse complement.
CGAAATGGTAAAACGCCCTACGGGCAACAGGGCGTGAATGTTTTCCTGATCATCGAGCAGTACGCGCATGGACATTCCTCGGCACGAACGCGTCTTCCGTAGTCGATCCGGCGGAGGAGTCAATGGGGAAATGACGAGGATGAAGCATTGAGGCAATCGCGAGGTTGGCCCGACACATAACCTCACCGTCTTCGCGTTGCCTTTTTACACTGCTTCGGCGCAGCTCCCTGAGGCTCCTCGCGTCATCGCGAGAATGCTTTGGCACAGCAATCCGTAACGCCGGCCAAAACCGGCGTCACGAAGCTGGCGTCGTTTGTCAAACACGAACGATTTCGGGCGGAATGCGACCCATACGGCCGGCCCGATAGTCGTCGTACGTTTCATTGAATTCTTGCCGCGTGTTCATCACGAAAGGTCCACCCCACGCAACAGGTTCGTTGAGCGGGCGCCCTCCGACAAGGAGCTTGACAACGAACTCTTTGTCAGGATGCTCTTCAGGATGGTCGATTGCGCATTCTTTTCGGCCCGGAAGCCGTAGCGCGTCGCCCGGTTTATGCGCTTTATCCGAGTCGCCATTATTTGCCGGCGAAAGTGCGGCTCTTTTTGGATAACTTGGCAAAGCTGGTGACGCCCATGAACCCTGTCGAGGCGTCCATGGCCGATGAAGTGCGGCGAGGAACGTCATAATCCTTTCCCAGCCCAACCTTCGTGCATTGCATCCGCTGTCCCTACAGCCGGATGGCATTTCATCGGCCATGTGCTTTACCGACCATCGTGGGAGAAACTCACGGAATCGCTGTTCCGTCGAAATACGTCTTGGCGAGGTTTGCCGCGTCAATGCCGACAACGCTCCCGAGCTGCCGACCTTGGCCATCATCCGGCCAAATGTGAATGCCACCCCAAAGACGCGATTGACCCGCTTGATCCGCCGCGTCGTAATACGTTGCCCATTGCAAGCGTACGTCCACGCTCGGACCGTCCTCGAAGACCAGGTATTCGCCTTTCTTTGCGGTGTATTCGCCCAATCCGCCTGGGAAATACGCGCTGCCCGTAAACATCGTGAGCACTTCAGCCGCAGCTCGGCTAAATGTGCTATGCCCCGAAATCAGCCCAGGGAATGCAGGCGTGACAAACGTGCGGCGTTGATAAGGAATCCAATCCACCGCGCGCATCCAGCCGACATGACCCACTTCGTTTTTGCGATCTCCCGGCTCGCCAAGCCACGAACGAATAGCTACTTGGCCCTTCCAATACCGCAAATGATGATGCCGCTCGCCCGGCGCTGAAGATGCGTCCGTAATGAGCTCGATGACGCCCGGTTTCAGCGGAAGCCCGCCGGGATCATACGAAGGCGCCGCGGGATCGCTCGATTGCCCTTTGCCCGCCATGAACCGCACGAGCGTAATGGGTCGAGATGTCGTATAGGCTCGCTTGATGCCCCACGCGGTCACTGCTGCATCGTGCACGGCACCATTGAGCGCCAAATACAGCTTCACGTCCCATTGCAATCGGTCCACGACCGCACCTTGGCCCCACAACTTATGCTGAAGTTGCGGAGAATCCGAAGCGATATTCGCGACCACGTTCCAATGCCCCGGCGGCGTTTCGCTCTTGGGACCGTCCGCCCAAAACTCGGCAAGCACGCGCGTAAAGTCGCCTAGCGGCACGACATTCGGCGCATAAGGCGCATTGGTGACGGGGTTTTGTGGATACCCTTTTCCATCGTTTGTCCCCAGCGTATTGTTGCCAAAAGCTCCTGGAGAAATGTCAATGGTCGCTTTTTCGTTTGGATCGAGCACCGAAGCTTTTTCGATCATTTCGACCACCCAATTCTTCATTTCCGGCATGTTGGGGTCTGGCACCAACGCGACATCGTGATGCACGCCGTCACCATTCACGTCTGGCGGAAGCGCAAATGATCGCACGAAGCCCCAATTCGGACCGATGTACTTTTGCACGCCCGCAGGCACGATGAGGCCGTTCTGCGTTTCCGCTTGCGCCAAATTCAATTCTTGCCAATGTTTTGGTTCGGCACACACTGTCCCGGCTCGGTCCACCAACAAAGGCTGATTGACAGCTAAATAGCTCGTCGTATCGGCATACGCGTTCGCTTCGTTCGCGCCGTCATCCAGCGTCGCATCAATGACACTTTGCCCAATGCGATTACCGACCGCTATCGGATCGTCACCATTGGTATGCGTATCCTTCGGATCGAGACCGAGCACGCCCATGAACGCATCGTAACAAGCCACCGAAATCGGACCTCCGTTGGCTTTTGTATATCGCTGCGCGAGCACGCGGTACATTGCATACGAAATCGCCACACGACGCGCTTCATTCACGTCTGCGGCCGTCTTTTTCTCGGTAAATTTGTATCCATCGGCGACTGAATCATACGCCGCCCACGCGTCATACATCGCAACCGATGTATGGAACAAATTGCGCGCGTGCACGCCTGGTTTTGGTACGTCACGACGAATTGAATCCATCAGAAGCTCATTCCAGCGACGCGCAATCGATCCCGTGGGAAGAATGTCCGCTCGACCGTCCGGACAAACAGCAGGTGGAGGAGGATCCGGCATCAATGCTTCGACCGTGGCAATCGTCTTGTCGGCGAGCCGGAAAATCACGCCTTGGTCCAGGGTGCTCAGCACATTACCCCCGACGGTCCACACCGAACCTTGAGGATCGGCCCAAATGGCATGGAGCGATTGCGGTTCAGGCAATCCTGTCGTAATGGATTCCCACGTTCCACCAGCTTTGCGTT
>JBGAOI010000184.1:0-10953 GCA_044221885.1 Polyangium sp. (in: bacteria) | reverse complement strand
GTACGTCGTTTGTCGCGGTATGGAAGTGCCTCTCGTGCCGCAGAAATGCGGGAATTCGATACGTTTGTCCTCGAAGACATCATGGCGGCACTCGAGAAGCCGCATGACGCTGCAAGCTTCGAGCGTACGCGCGCATTGATCGCGATTGCCGCGCACGTCACGGGCCGTGACGATCGCCTCGCGCCCACGGACGACTACGTCAAAGCAACGGCATGTGTCGAACGTTGGCGCGCCTTTTGGCTCGTGTACGAAAACGACTTCGTCACGATCGATGGTTTGTCGCGATTCGCAGCGATCGTGCTCGACACGCGTTACGGCAAGTGGGCCACGGCAGCGTTTACGCAACGTTTTGGACAAGGTCCCGACAACGCACCGGTGTTGGATGGCGTCATTCGTCGCGCCCCGGTCACGTTCACCCTCGTGTACGGCTCGATCGGACTTGCCTACGTGTTTGCGTTTCTTCTCGGATTCGCCGGAGCAGCTTCCGGAAACCGTCGGCGCGAAGCGCTCGTGACGTTTGTTCTCTTGGCGCTGTACGCAATTCCCACAGCGATCTTCGCAACCATGGCAGCGCGTTTGGACCTACGAACAGGGTTCGTCCTTCCGATTTGCGTGTTGGCCCTAGGATTGTTGGCGTCGCCCACACGTCAGGTTCGCGCAGCGCTCTCGTCGGTCTACGCGCAGGATCATGTGCGTGCAGCGTTGGGGCGTGGAGCGAGCCGTACGCGAGCACTTTTCGTCCACGCGTTGCCGACGGCGCTGCTTCCGTTCGTTACGCTCGCGACACTCGAAGCACCGATGGCCTTGGGCGGCGCGTTTGTCGTGGAACACATTTTCGGGATGGATGGTTTGGGTCGAGCAACCATCGATGCCGTGCACATGCGCGATACGAGTTGGCTCATGGCCGTGTCGATCCTGACGGCAGCTACCGCGGCGTTCGGCGTGATCATCACGGACCTCGCATACATCGCCCTGGATCGACGCCTCGTACCTGCGGTCTTGCAGGAGAAGAGCAAAACATGAGCCACGCATCGATCACGTTGCGTCGTGTTTTGCGCGATCGTCGGACGTCGGTAGGTGCGGCTGTGCTGGGCATTCTCGGGCTCGTGGGCATTTTTGCGGAGGTGTTGGCAGCACCTGCTCCGTTGCTCGTGGTTGGGCATGGGACACGGAACCTTCTTCCAGCGATTACGGAAGAACGAACAGCGGCAGACGTTCCTGACAAACACTACGATGGAGCGTTTGTCGTTTGGCCCATCGTGCGTTCGAGTCCAACGGCGGTGACTGCAGAGGGACCATTTGCGCCGTCTTCGGCGATGCATCCCTTGGGCACGGATGAAAAAGGTCGCGATGTGTTTGCCCGCATTGTGTACGGAGCGCGTAACGCCCTTGGAGTCTCCGTTGTCGCGATTTTCCTGAGTACGTTGTTTGGCGTCTTGCTAGGAGGTTTGTCCGGAATTCGCGGAGGAGTTTCCCGCACGGTGCTCGTTCGTCTCGTTGAAACAGTGGATAGTTTCCCTGCGATCATCGTGGTGGCACTCGTGTGGGCGATTGAGCGTCAGCCGTCTTCGTTGTCGTTGATCTTCGCGGTTGCGTTCGTGCGTTGGGCGGAGATCGCCAGGCTTGTCCATGCCGAATCGATGCGCGCGACGACGGAGGACTACGCCTTGGCCGCGCGTGCGCTCGGTGCGTCACGTACACGCATTTTCATGCATCACGTTCTTCCCAATGCGCTTGGGCCCGTGATGGTGAGTTCCGTGTTTGGCGTAGCGTCCGTGGTGTTGCTCAACGCAACGCTTGCGTTTTTGGAAATGGGAACAGCATCGGACAGTGCGTCGTGGGGAGAATTGTTGGCGCAGGGAGCTCGACATCCGTCCGCATTGCGATTGCTGCTCTTGCCAGGCGTGTTGTTGTTCGCAACGGTTGGAGCGTCTTATTTGCTTGCGGATGCGTTACGCGAAGCAATGGATCCGCGCGCGGCACATTTCGTTGGTCGCGCGATGGAACCATCACGCAATGCGCAGCAATGACGATACGTCACCTCAGGGAGATGCCTTGCAACCCTTCGCGCAGTCGACATACGTTGGAAGTGCCCGGACTTCTTGGATGGCCTGGGCTCGGCCCGGCGTGTAGACCAACCTCGCCGGGCCTTTTTTCTATGCGTTGTTGAGTCGATTATTTTGACGGCCAACAAACATCGTACGTCATTACAAACGCGGCCCAAGTACATCTCGACAAACTTTGGACGAATCCGGCGACGTGAATTCGGGATGCCAAGTGACGTCAGGCAGGAATCGCAACGCGACTTCAACGAGGGAACATGCATCGTCGGTTTGCACCTCTTTGGTGCAAGATCGCGAAATCCCTACTTGCCGCGAGAACACACAGACCGCTAGAATTGAAGCAATGGGGCTCGAGCTCGAGAGCATGTGGGGGAAGCGCCGCGGAGTGCGTAACGGGTAATGAATACGCCGCGCCGCCGAGTGTTGTTCGTGGACGATAGTGAAACGTGCCGCGAAGTCGTCAAGCAGCAGCTTCAAGCACGCGGCTACGATGTCACGACGCTCGATTCACCGTTTGGTTTTGGTGCGGCGATAGCGCGAACGAATCCGGATCTGGTTCTCGTCGACGTGTACATGCCGGCACTCGACGGCGGCAAACTCGTGGAAGTTGCGATTCAGAAAGGGATTTGTTCTTGCCCCATTGTTTTTCTTTCCGAACGTCCGGTTCGTGAACTGCAAAGTTTGGTTTTGTCGACAAAAGCCGCGGGTTTCATAGTCAAAACCGCGGATGGCGACGAACTCGCTCGACAAGTTGCCGAATACATCGAAGGAACGTGGCAAAAGCGGGACCGGGCCCCAGAAAGCATGCGACCGCCGGCATCGAACATGGGTATGGGCCGTTCGAGCCCCCTTCCCCGCCCAGCGCCTCGTCCCTCGGATGCGCCTCCTCCTTCACGACGAGGAGCGGAAATGCCTCCACTCACCCAACGTGCACCGCAGATTGATCGCACGACATTCGATGCGCCTCCTGCATCGCAACGAGGTACTTGGCCGCGAAAACCAGGTTGAAAACAGGTGCTAAGCACCTTGGACTCACCTCGAGCTGCGCCCGAGCACCTTTGCCGCAAGACGCGGAAAATCCGTCATGATGCCATCCACGCCCAGCGTTATGAGCTCCCGCATTTCTTGCTCGTCATTGATGACCCACGCGTGCACTTCCACGTTCGCCGCATGTGCAACATTCACGAATTGCTGAGTAATCACCGGAATTCCGGCATACGACGGCGGGATTTGTAATGCGAAACCGCGCGGTTGATACCCGGGATTTCCACCATTGCCCCAAAACTCGAGCACTTCATTTGCGCACATACCCGTGAGAACGTTTGGCATGGTCGAACGAATGCGATCCATGAGCGCTTGAGATTCCGCAGCGAGAAGGACCCGAGACATGGCGTCATGACGCTCGAGCAATCGTTTCATTGCGGCAACGAGCGTCGGATCGTCGACTTTGATTTCAATGTTCAGGGGTACTGATGGAAAGTGCGCAAGCACTTCGGCAAATGTCGGAATGCGCATTTTGCGCCCACGAAAAGGGAAATCGCCTTCGGTCGATTCGAATCGGTACCCCGCGTCGAGCTCCCGCAATTCGGACAAACGCAAACGTGCCGCAGGCCCTTGGCCATCAGTTGTTCGCTCGAGCGTCTCATCATGTAAAACAATGACTTCTTCGTCCGCCGTCAGATGGACGTCCATTTCGAGCCTATCGGCGCCGGCGGCAAGAGCTTCGGAAAACGCGGCCAGTGTATTTTCGGGCATCGTCCCCGATGCGCCTCGATGCCCGAAAAGTCGTGGTTTTGGTCCGTCGACGTAGCGTGTTGTCATTACTTGATCGTGACCGGCAATTTTACAGAATAGTTATCGAATTGCGACGCCTTCAAGATACCACACGAACAATCGCGAGATAAATAGGATTTGTCAAACGCCGAAACAGCCGGACCCTGCAAGCACGATCATCCGTTGTACGTGGTCAATTCGCTTGACTTTTAGGTAGCCGTAGACGATACCAGGCGTCGACCTAGGGGAGCCACTCGGCTGAGACGGCATCGCACCATAACGGTGAAACCGGACCCTTGGAACCTGATCCGGTTCGGACCGGCGGAGGGAAGTGTCATGAGCAGCGTAAAACAACAACGCGTCGATCAATCCCGGCTTCAAGGCATTACGCGAGGAGCGTTTCCGGCATCGCGCAAGGTATTCGTTCCGGGCGTTTTGCATCCGGAACTTCGCGTGCCCATGCGCGAAATTGCGCAAACCCCCACGCGCGAAGGTTCCCACGCTGCCCCGCGGCTCGTTCCCAATCCGCCCGTTACGGTGTACGACACATCAGGTCCGTACACGGACCCCGATGCCCAGATTGATGTCGAAAAAGGTTTGCCCGCAATTCGTCAAGCATGGATCACCGGACGCGGTGACGTCGACCAATTGCCGCACATCAGTTCGACCTATGGGCAACGCCGCCGAGAAGATCGGTCGCTCGATTCGCTACGCTTTCGCACGACGGACAAACCTTTCCGCGCCAAACCCGGACACAATGTCACGCAGATGCATTACGCGCGAAAAGGTATTATCACGCCGGAGATGGAATTCGTCGCCCTGCGCGAACAACAGAAAGTCGCCGACGTTTTTCGCAAGCAACATCCAGGGCGTTCCTTCGGAGCAGCGATCCCCGAACGTATGACCCCCGAATTCGTACGCGACGAAATTGCTCGAGGTCGCGCCATCATTCCAGCCAATATCAATCACCCGGAAAGCGAGCCTATGATCATTGGCCGCAACTTCCTGGTCAAAATCAATGCAAACATCGGCAACAGCGCCATTACGTCATCCATTGAAGAAGAAGTCGATAAAATGGTTTGGGCCATTCGTTGGGGCGCCGATACCGTCATGGACCTGTCGACTGGACACAACATTCATGAAACTCGTGAATGGATTTTGCGGAATGCGCCCGTCCCCATCGGCACCGTGCCGATTTATCAGGCACTCGAAAAAGTCGGCGGAAAAGCCGAAGACCTGACGTGGGACATCTTCCGCGATACGCTCATTGAGCAAGCTGAACAAGGTGTCGACTATTTCACCATTCACGCCGGCGTGTTGCTGCGCTACGTGCCCCTCACTGCCAATCGAGTCACCGGGATCGTTTCGCGTGGCGGATCCATTTTGGCCAAATGGTGCCTCGCCCATCACGAAGAAAATTTCCTGTATACGCATTTTGAAGAAATCTGCGAAATCATGAAAGCTTACGACGTGAGTTTTTCACTTGGTGATGGACTTCGCCCGGGCAGCATTGCCGATGCCAACGACGACGCGCAAATGGGTGAATTGACGACGCTTGGGGAGCTTACGCAAATTGCGTGGAAACATGACGTTCAAGTCATGATTGAAGGCCCAGGCCACGTGCCCATGCACATGATCGAGCACAACATGACCGAACAATTGCGCCTGTGTAATGAAGCGCCGTTTTATACGCTCGGGCCTTTGACCACGGACATCGCTCCTGGGTACGACCATTTCACGAGCGGCATTGGCGCGGCCATGATCGGTTGGTTTGGCACGGCAATGCTTTGTTACGTGACGCCCAAAGAACACCTGGGTTTGCCCAATCGCGCCGACGTTAAAGAAGGCGTCATCACCTACAAAATTGCAGCCCACGCCGCGGATCTCGCCAAAGGTCATCCTGGCGCCCAAGCCCGTGACAATGCCATGAGCCGCGCACGATTCGAATTTCGCTGGGAAGATCAATTCAACTTGGGTCTCGATCCGGAACGAGCCCGAGCGTTCCACGATGAAACATTGCCCAGCGAAAATGCCAAAGTCGCTCATTTCTGCTCGATGTGCGGCCCTCATTTCTGCTCGATGAAAATCACCGAAGACGTACGAAAGTACGCAGCGGAAAAAGGCGACGTCGTTCCTGAACAAGCTCTCGTCCGCGGCATGAAAGAAAAAAGCGCAGAATTCGTTGCCTCCGGCGCCGAAATTTATCGGAAGGTTTAGCCATGAAAAACCTCCTCGGTTCGTCCCTCATCTCGTTGGTCCTTTTTTCTGCTTCGGCTGGGTTTGCACAGAACCCGAGTCCACCCTCGAGCACGACCGCGGAGACTCCAACGGCGACTCCGCCGACAACCCCAACATCACCAGCGGCAAACCCGACCCCGCCAAACCCGGCGTCCCCCACAGCAACGCCTGCGTCTCCATCGGCGCCGGGGCTCACATCCGAGGGCTGGACAAAACCCAAGGATTCGTCCGCGTCGACTCCCACGGGTCCTTACGGTTTTTCGCCTCCCATGGGCCCCGACGGCTGGATCGTCAAAAAAGAAATCGTTTATCGCGGTGGACCCATTCCGTACGGATACAAGCTCGATACCAAATACAATCTTGGCCTGCTCATTGCCGGTCCTACACTGTTTGGGCTCTCGTATCTCGTCGCGACCTACTTGGCTAGCAGTGCGGAAGCCGTCAACGGTTACAACCTGTCGACGCGTGATGTCATGTATATCCCCGTCACCGGGCCATTTGCCTTCGCCGCGTATTCGACGTCGGACTCGACGTTCTTGTACGTATTCGATGGTTTGGCGCAAGTAACCGGGGTTGGTTTGTTTCTCGGGGGACTCTTGTTTCCCAAAGATGTGCTCGTCCCCAAAGACGTGAATGAAGCCTATCGTCCGTCGCTTCGCGTCGGTCCAGGTCAAGTGCAGTTGCAAATGCGCTTTTAGCAGCCCGTTGGTTCGTGACAAACCCACGCCGGCGTGACTACTTCTTTTTCGCCGGGCTCCAAAGGGGATTCCAGTTTCCCCCCGACGATTTCGTCAATTGGGCCCAACCACGCCCGCTTTCTTCAACCACCCAAATTTGCTGATCTTTACCATTCGTGACCGTGACGGCGACATAACGCCCGTCCGGCGACCACGACGGGTCATTGGTATTTCCTGACGGACCACGCAAAATGGTCTCTTTGCCTGTTTCAAGATCGAATACGAAAACATTGGTCGGGTTGTCCGGGATACTCAGCACATACGCGATTTTCTTACCCGATGGCGCCCAAGCAATCTTGTCTTCAACGATCCTCACGGCTGGACTTCGCTGCGTCAAGCGACGTTCAGGACCTGTTGGAAAGTCCTTGATCCAAATACGTTCAGCACCTTCACGATCACTGATGAACGCAATTTTGCTCCCATCCGGCGAAAACTTCATGCCCCATTCGTCTCGGGGTGTATCGGTTAATCGCAAGGGCGACTTTCCGTCGAGTTTCATTGCATAAAGTTCGGCCACGCGGTCCCGACTGGAAACGTGCACGATCACGTCCCCACGCGGCGAAATGACCGGCTCGAAGTTACCTTCGTCGTTTTTGGTCAGTTGCTCGAATTTTTTGCCTGCTACATCGACGCGATAAATATCGCAAAAATGGGCTGGTTGTTCCGGACTGCCACTGGATTCGAATACAACGAATTTACCATCGGGCGTGAAATTCGGAAAACGTAGGCGTTTCATATCGGGTCCGAGACGTTTGGGTTCGGATCCATCGAGCGGCCAATAAAAAAGCTTGTGGGGTCCTTCTTCCCCTTCGACGCGCATGACCAGCAGCGCTTTGCCATCGGGGGAAAACGGACCATTGTAATCGGCGTGTTTATTGTCGGTAAAACGTTTCTCTTTGGTCCCGTTCGCCTGAATCAGGTAAACTTCCCGCTGCCCGTCGCGTTCAGAAATAAAGGAAATGAACCCCGGAAGTTTGTCCCGCTCATCCGCAGGCATTTCTGGAAACGATGCCTTGGGCGGCGTAGCTACATTTTCCGGTGAAACGGTTCGTGCTGGTGCGGTGGGTTTGGCGCTCTGGGATGGCGCCGGTTTTTCCGCAATGGTCGTTCGAGGCGTTTCGCTCGGAGGCGGTGTTTTTTCTGGAATGGGCGCCTCGCGCGAACACGACAACAACAAACAGGCTCCGAAGGGACGTAACCAACGCACCAACATGATTCTCCTAGAGCCAATCCACTGAGGTTTTGCGATGTGGGTCAGACGAGACAAACCTTGGATCAAGGCCACAAGGCCCGTGGCCATTCCGAACCACGGGCCTTCGTGCGCGGACACGTCAACGAATTTGAATGGCGTCAGCAACGACTTGCTGACCTGCCGCAGTCCAGCGCGACACCGTCACGCGGTTCCAACCCGCCGTGAAGTTGAACGTGCCAATGCTTTGCCACGCTCCACCACCGGATTGTTGGTTCTTGTTGACCGATCCGAGCTTCGTACCGGCCGCATCGAATGCGACGTACGGAACGGCCGTCGCACGATCCGCGGCCGAAGTCCACCACGCAAACACCTGTTTCGACGCGGGTGCGGCCAAGTAAAACTCGAAATGAATGCCGTCGGATACGGATGCCGTCGGAGCGACCCAGTATCCTGAATTGTAGTAACCAGCGACGTTTGTCGAAGCTTTCCAGTTCGCCGAAGGCGCGACCATACGCGCGACAGCCGAATTGTTGCTGGAATTGTTGCTGTCAATCGTGATCGTGGCTGCAGGAGCCGGCCCTGGCCCTGGGGGCGGATTTGCGCCACCTCCACCCACGCACGCATTGATCCGATTCATGTAATCGGTCCACGGGAACGCCGTACCGGGATCATTGGCGCGATTGACGGGATCGGGTTGGTAGTGGCCAATGATGTGATTGCGGTCGCGAACGAGGTTTTGTCGTTTGACGATATCGCACGCGAGTTTGGCCGATGCCGCAATTTGCCCTTCGCTCCATTTGTTCGACGAAGTGTAGGAAAAGCCGCCGTGTTCGATACCCACCGACCGCGTATTCGTCGACCCACCTTGCCAGGGTTTCCCAACGTGGTGCGCCGTATTGATTTCATCCACGAGCGCCAGCGTTTCCGAGCCGCTCTCATTGATCACGTAATGGGCGCTCGTCTTGTTGGGATTTTGCGGATATGGCGTCGTGAGCCAACCCCAACAGCCTGAATACGCGCCCGAACACGTGTGAACGACGAGGAATTCAACCTTGTTGCCGCCGCGCCCCGCGGTGTAGTTGGACGAAGGCGCGGGACGCCATTTCGCGCCCGAATAATAGGCGCTGGGAGGCTCGCCGCCGCCAACCATTTGCGGTGCCGGGAACTTGGGCGTCACATCCGGAATGGCTCCGAGAATTTCACCCAATCCGCTGTCTTCGGGCGCTGCAATGCCTTCGCGAAGGACGCGATACACGTCCTCGTGAATGAAATGGGACGCCGCTTCGAGGTTCGGGTGATTAAAATAAGCCGCTACGGCCGGAGCCCACGCCCCGATATCGCTGCGTTCGATATTGAGCGATGTTGCGTGGCTATCGAGCAATGCCGCGGCCGCCATGATGTTGGCTTTGGGATCGGCTTCGACATCCGCTTCCAATTCACCCGACAATTGAGCGGCTTGGGCGATGATATCGCCAGACAGGGCCATGACACCGTAGGTTGCCGGCAATCCCTCGATTTCAGACGCTTCGCCAGGGACGTGATAAAGACGCGTTTGAGAATATCCAAGGGCGACGAGAATGGGCCCAGGCACATTGAATTTTTGCGACGCTGCTTCGAAATGTGCCTGATACGGATGCTCCCGAACACTGGTCGCTTCCGTCCCCCAAAATTCATCGGTGGAATCGTCAGGAGGCGGCGTGCCCGCATCACCACAGCCCATGAGCAGCATAGAAGCAGTCATCACGGGCAACATCGTCAACAAGCCGAGAGATCGCGTCATGGCAAAACCCTTTTGTTCATGAGTCCTTGCGTCGAACGCCTTCGGAACGAAGAACCGAGGCAAGTTACCGCATTACGTTTACGGCCATCGCCAACGTATTGCAAGGGTCTTGTCGATATCGAGATGAATTCGTCCGATGCGTCAATGACGCGGAGCGTGATGAATCGGACTTGGATTCCGTGGACACATCATTTGGCGACGATTATCGCCAATGATGTCAACTCCCGACGATTCGGGCAACTTCGGCATAGGTCGCAGCAATGGCTTCGTCGATTTTGCCGACTTCCGTGCCCCCGGCTTGCGCCATATCGGGACGTCCACCCCCGGCACCGCCCACGATTTTCGCAACGGCTTTGATCAAATCGCCCGCTTTGATTTTCGCAGTCGCCGCTTTGGACACCATTGCGCAAAGTTGCGCCTTGTCGCCCACAATGGCGCCAACGAGCACCACGCTCTGGTCGCCAAGTTTGTCCCGGAGCTTTTCGCCAATTTCGCGCAAAACGGCCGCTTGCGTGCCGTCTGGCACCCGCCGCGCCAAAACACGAATGCCGCCGATTTCTTTTGCTTCCGCCATCATGGCGTCCACTCCGCCACCACCACCGCCCGGACCACCACCTTCGACAAGGCGCCGCTCGAGTTCCGCAACCTTCTTTTCCAGTTCTTTTTCATGCGCGACGATTTTGGAAATCTTATCGGCCACATCCACGCCCGCCGCCTTTGCGGCCACGCGCGCCCGCGACATGTCCTCTTCCACGCCCCGCACATACGCGAGCGCATTCAGGCCCGTCGAGGCCATTACGCGCCGCACACCCGCAGCCACGCCACCTTCCGACGTAATCTTGAAAAGACCAATGTCCCCAAGCGCCCGGGCATGCGTGCCGCCGCAAAGTTCAATCGAGTCCTGCGTCATCGTGAGCATTCGGACGACATCACCGTATTTTTCTTCGAAGATTGCCACAGCCCCGCGTTTTCGAGCTTCGGCAATTTCCAAAACTTCCGTCACGACCGGAGCATTCTCGAGAATTTTGGCATTGACCAAATCCTCAATCTTTTCCATTTCTTCGCGGCTCAGCGGCTTGTTGTGCGCAAAGTCGAAACGCAACATGTCGGGCCCGACGCGAGAACCTTTTTGCTGGGCATGTTCACCGAGCACCGTGCGCAAGGCCCAAT
>JBGAOI010000183.1:0-10994 GCA_044221885.1 Polyangium sp. (in: bacteria) | reverse complement strand
CTCGTCGGCCATCCCGCCAGTGTCGTGCTGACGTTGCTCACCGACCGCAATCCGTCGGCGCGCGCCCAGGCCATCGAGTGGGCCATCCACCGCCCCGAGCCCGCGGTGGTCGACGCGCTCCTCCGCATGCTCGGCGATCGCGACGGCCATATCGCGACCACCCACGCCGGCGGACCCTGGAGCCAGTTCGGGCTCGACCAAGCCTTCGAGCGCGTCATTCATCGTGCGGGCCTTACAGGCTGGAGCGTCTACTGCCTGCGGCATTATGCCATCACGTCATGGCTACGCGCCGGCATTCCGGTGCACGTCGTCCAGCGCATGGCGGGGCATGTGCACCTGTCCACGACCCAGCGTTACGTGCACTTCCTCAAGGAGGACCTCGACGACGCTGCTCGCAAAATCGCCGCCCGAGGACGCACAGCAAGCGGCACAGCACCGAGTTCATCCGCGTAGCGGACCGGCGAGCACCCAGCCTTGAAACGCCATTGCCTCAATTTTGCCTTGATCCAATGGCGATGCTTCACAGCGTGGGTAACAGTTGGGCAACAGATCCGCCCTCGTTGGACACGCCGCGCTCATCCACAAAACCCTACGCTACAAGCGCTTTCTTGCAGCCTCAGCAGACCCCTGACGAGCACGCCCTGTCGTTCGAGTCTGGGCAACAGTTGGGCAACAGGGTTCCGGACAGTTCGTCGAAACCAACCCACAGTTTGCTAAGTCCCCGAAATCCTTAGCGCCCCCGGCAAGAATCGAACTTGCGACCAACGGTTTAGGAAACCGCTGCTCTATCCACTGAGCCACGGGGGCGAGCCGAAGCCGGCGCCGATAGTACGCCATCCTTTTCCCCCGTCAAGTTTTTTTCTGCACCCCACCTCGTCAACCACGATCCCCAGCCAAAATCCGCCCCGCCTCCGCGTAGTGACCCATGCCCTCAGCGTCGTACTTCGACCAGTTCTTCGCCCGCTCACTCGGCCGACGCGTATCGGACAAACCCACCTCGTCCCGCGCCCCAATATCCACAAATGCCTGCGCTATCCCCACAATCACCTCCGGCTCCACTTCGCTCGCCGAATACCCCGTCGTCAACCACCGCTCCACCGGCGTTTCCCGGGCAAACGTATTCGTCGTTTCATTAGGATCACACCCCAGCCACCCCAATACCCGCACCGCATTCGGTACCCGCGCCCGCGCTGCTGCCGAATCGAAATGCAACGCACTCAGCAAATGGTCGAGCGGCCGACGATCCACTCCCCTCGCCCGCATCAATGACGACGTCACCCCCAGCCCAATCCAATGTTTCACCCACATTTCATTCATGGGCAAACCATACCGAGCTACATCCACGAGCGTTTGTCCGTCCGGACGTCTCGCATGCACATTCGCGCCTCGTTCGACAAGCCGACACACCAATCGAAAATGCGCCTCGTCATCGAATTGGTACGTCCCGGATGACGTCCGATTGCGCTTTCCCCAACGCGCAAACATCGGCGACCGCCCATGCTTCTCCCCCGCATTCGGATCCGCCCCCGCCTCCAAAAGCACCTCCACCATCTCCGCATTTCGATGCGCCACGGCAAAATGCAATGCCGTGTCCCCGTGCGTATCCATCGTATCCATCGCCCGCACATCCGCACCTTTGCCCAACAAAACCCGCACTTTTTCTAGATCGTTTTTCCGGCACGCCGCAAACAACTGTTTTGTTCGGGCCGCCAATTCCACCTTCGGCGGCACTTCGAAAATCACCGCACTCTCGCCTTCGTACGGAGCGTCCCCGAAAACCGCAAATTCACATCGCGAATCCGGAAACTTTGCCTTCGCCCAATCCACCCCGAAATCCACCGCCACCCCAATCTCGTCCTCGGGCACGCCCCACGGCCCTTCCACGAGCCACTTCGACAAACCTTTTTGCCACGTCGCTTCTTCCGGCACGTCATTCGAAAAACAAGCCTGCAACGTCACAATCGAATCCCACAACAATCGCAACGCTGCTTCCAAATCCGAAGCTTCCCCCACTTCGCGCCCGTTTATCCATTCTTTCGCCGTCTCGTAAAATGGATCGTCCTCGTCCGGCGGGTCCCGCATGACCTCCGGATCGAGCCCATGCAAAACAAGGTATCGTTTGCCCCGAAACTCGTCCGGAAAAACCTCACCCCGCTCCGACTGACCCAACAATTCCACAACCCGCTCGATACTCAACGGCATAACCCGATGCTACTCAACTTTTTTATCGCGTCAACCCGATTTCTCATTTCCCGCCACGCAAATCTGAAGTACCCTCGCCGCATGCTCCGCCACCTCGGGCTTCTCGCGCTCCTCGCTTCAACCACCGCTGTCGCATGCCAATCGACGCATTCATCGACGCGTTCTGGGCGCCCCCAAAACAAAATCGACCCGCCCAAAACCATCCCCAGCGCGACCACATCGAGCGCCACGACGCCCCCACCTCCACGCGCCAAGGAAAACCCTCATTCGGCCGCATTCCTGGCCCTGCGCAATATGACGCAAGAAAAAGCTTGCGCCCTCGCCCCAGGCATATCCCCCGTCATCGCCCGCAAAGGCGCCAAACCCTTCGCCGCCCCCGAAGCCCATTGCCCCAAAAACAGCGAAGACCCATTCTGCGATACCATCGACATCGCCCCCCAAGGCACCGACGCCTGTTTTATCAGCAATGACCACATTCGCGCCGCACAAAAACGCGCCGACGCTGCTTCGACAAACCCCGGGACAACCCGCGACCCGTGGGATGGTAAAAAAGTCCCCAAATACTTCGATCGCATCGACAGCCACCTGCATCTGACCCCCGAAGAAAAATCAACATTGCAGAAAAATGGCTTCGTCGCGCTCGATCGTCTCCCTTATACCAATTACGCCCACGCTTTTCATGACGTTTTTCAGGAAGAACTGCCCCTGTACGTCGGCGTCGACCCTATTTTGCACGCCCTTTTTCGCGCCACCGACGTAAGCCTCGAATTGGCTGAGAAAAAACGCCTCGTCCCGGCTCTCGGCAAGATGCTCGACAAGCTGCAAAAACGCCTCGCCTCGTCGCAAAATCTCTACGACGAAACCACGCGCAAAGACCTGGATGTCTACATCGGCGTCGCTTTGCGCCTCAACAAAAACTGGTCGAGCGATACCACGTCGTTTTCCGTGTTCGGTCAAGACGCACTCATTGAAAATCTTCGTGAAGTCGTTTCGCGAAGTGGCGGTCTCGTCCCTGTCGAAATCTTCGGCCGCTCCCGCATCATCGATATCTCGCAATACGCAGCCCGTGGCCATTACGCCAATATGGACATCAAAATCGACTTCGAAGCGTATTTTCGCGCCATGACGTGGCTCACCCGCTTCGAATGGAACCTCGTTTCCCGTGATTCTCGCAGTTCGCATCCCGAAGCTGCCCCGGACAAACGCGAAACGCCTCGCGAAGCCCGCAATGCCTTGGCCCTCGCCGACCTCTTTCGACAATCCGGCGCCCTGACCGAACTCGCCACCTTCGAGGAAGTCTACTCCGCATTCGGCGGCAACCGCGAAGACGTCGGCATTCCGCAACTTCTCGAAATCATGGATCGTAACCACATTCGCCCGAACGATCCCGATGCTCCGGAAAAACTCAAACTCGCCCTGGGAACCCATTTCAAACGCACGGCCCGTACGCATTTCATGCCCCAAGGCGTCAAGGACCTGCCCGTCATTTCCACCGTCATCGGAGCGCGCATCAGTGCAGATCTCAGCCCACTCGAAAAACTCGCCCACGACGCCGTGCCCAATCGTTTCGACATTGGAGCCGCCGATGTCGGGTTTGTCTTGGGCCACGATCGCGCAAAAAAACATCTCGAAAGCGAAATCAAAAAATACCCGGAACTCGAACAGGCCCTCGTTGCATCTCGACAAACGCTTGCCCAACGCGCACAAATCGACACGAGCATCCAAGGTACGTACCTGCAAACCATTGTTTCGCTCAGCCAAACACCTGTAGGACAAACGCCGTCTTTCATGCAGAAAGAAGCGTATGCCGATTTTCGTTTGTCTTCGGCGCTCGTCGGATACGGCCAACTTCGCCACACGTTTGTCCTGCTCTCCGGTCAAGGTTACGATGCCTACGGTTGTGCCATTCCCGAAGCGTACGTGGAACCGCTCGCCCCGTTTTACGCTGCGTCGTTACGCCATGTCGAACGCTTGCAAAAAATATCCGGCGGCAGTTTTTCGAGTTTGTCTCGAGTGCTCAAGACATTGTCGAACATCACCAGCACGGAACTCGCACGAGGTCTCCCGACCAAAGATCAGTCTTCATGGCTGGGCATGGTGGCCGAATTCGTTCCGGAAGGCGGATACGCAGACAGCGGCGAACCGCCCAAGTGGACCGGCTGGTATTTCGACATGTTCGAGGATCGTGAACAAGGTGCCAGCAAGTCTGCGGACTTCATTGCCGACTATTTTACATTGACAAACGCAGGCCAAGTCGCCTACATCGGTGCCAACGGACCTCGTCTCGGCGTGTTTGTCGTGGACTCCGGCGGCGAACCTCGTGCATTCGTGGGTCCCATAGCGCACGGGTACGAAGTCAAAGCGCCCCTTCCCGAACGCCTCGATGATGCGGCAGCACGCACAACGACAAACAAGCAATCCCTCTTTCGCGAATCGTTTGCGGTAAAACCCCAACCTGAACCGCACGTGGGCCTTGGTTTTACACTCTACGCGTGTTATCCCGATGGAAAACTCGAAATGCGGGTTCTCGCAGCATCGGACAAACCAGCCGGCCCGGTTACCATCAACCTCCTGGATCACCACGCCGATCCTCTGGCGTCACCGTTGACGCGCGATATCCAAGACGAAATCGTGGTATTTCCGTTTCGTTTTCCCGAGGTTCTGGAGGAAAAACCAGATCCTTCCCGGCGACCCGAGGAAGAACACTTCGCACCGCGCAAGATTCGTTACCTTGTCGAAGCAATGCATTTGCGCATTGAGAACCTGGCGCATTCGGGCCAAGGCCAAGGCGCGTACGATTGGTTCACGAGTCCCAGCGTTTTTTGGGGCAAAGGCAACGATGAAAACCTGCCGCGGCGCGAAACGGGCGCGGTCAATGCCTTCGTCATTGGCGGGAATTGAGCCGGGGTTTCACCCCGGACCCGACCAGGGACTGTCCGTCCCTGGACCCGGACCAGCGAGCGCTGGACCAGTATTGTTTCGTGTGCTTCGCACCCGAAACAAAAGGGTCATGTCGGCAATAGACTGCTGATACGTGTTTGGTTTGTCCTACGGACAAACCAATGCAAGGGTCAAGGGGCTGGCCCCTTGCGCGGGTCCCGGGGCGCGGAGCCCCGGGTGGGTCCGGGTGAAACCCGGTGCGTCAGAACGTCACGACCGAACGAATCGAGGCGCCGGAATGCATCAGATCGAACGTTTCATTGATGCGCTCGAATGGCAACACGTGCGTGACGAGATCATCGATGTTGATTTTGCCTTCCATGTACCAATCAACGATTTTGGGCACGTCCGTACGCCCACGAGCGCCGCCGAAAGCGCTACCTTTCCACACGCGTCCCGTCACGAGCTGGAACGGACGTGTGGCAATCTCTTGGCCTGCTGCCGCGACGCCAATGATAATGCTTTGGCCCCAACCTTTGTGGCAACATTCGAGCGCCTGGCGCATTACTTTCACGTCACCGACGCATTCGAATGAATAATCCGCGCCGCCATCGGTCAAGGAGACAAGGTAGGAAACGAGGTCCGTGCCAACTTCGGTGGGATTGACGAAGTGCGTCATGCCAAACTTTTCGCCAATGATTTTGCGATTGGGATTGATATCGACACCGATGATCATGTTCGCACCGGCCATTTTTGCGCCTTGGATGACGTTCAAGCCAATGCCGCCCAAACCAAAAACCACCACATTGTCGCCGGGACGAACGTTCGCTGTATAAATGACCGCACCAATGCCGGTGGTCACGCCGCAGCCAATGTAGCAGACCTTGTCAAACGGCGCGTCTTGGCGAATTTTGGCCACGGCAATTTCGGGAAGCACCGTGTAGTTGGCGAATGTCGATGTGCCCATGTAATGGTGAACCATGGTGCCATCAATCGAAAATCGGCTCGTTCCATCGGGCATGAGACCTTTGCCTTGTGTCGAGCGAATTGCTTGACACAAATTGGTCTTCCTCGACAAACAGAATTTGCATTGACGACATTCGGGCGTATACAAGGGAATGACGTGATCGCCTTTGACCACGGATTTAACACCCGGACCTACATCCACAACGACACCAGCTCCCTCGTGACCCAAAATGCAAGGGAAGAGTCCTTCGGAATCTTTTCCGGAAAGTGTGTAGTCGTCGGTATGACAAATACCTGTGGCTTTGATCTCGACGAGCACTTCGCCTTCACGCGGTCCGTCGAGATCGACGGTTTCGATGCTCAATGGGGCGCTTGGTTTGTGCGCAACAGCTGCCTTGATTTTCATCGGTTCGTCCTTTCAGCCAAACGCCGCTTCGGGCGCGGTCGCATCGTTAACGCGATACGCAACGAATCTGCAAGCAAAAACGTCAACCATTGGCGTGCTAGTTTGCCGCTGCGGCACATCCCCACGCAGTCGCCAATTCGCGCGTTCGGACGTTTTCCGGCACGACTTCCAAGAACCACTGACGCCAGGTTGCGTCGCGAATTTTCTCGGCCCGTTCGACGAGCCGTCGATATGCAATCGAAATCGCTTGACGTGCGTCCGTTTCTGGACCTACCGAAGCGAGCGATTCGGCCCAGACGAGACGCACGAGCGATTCGCCTTCTTCAATGCCGCCCAATGCATCGAGAATCCTGACGCCTTCGTTTGCTGGCTCCAATGCCGTGCGCGGATCACCTCGCACCAGCGCAATTTGCGCCAAGACTGCGTACGCGTGTGCGCGCACCGGGCCATGATTGGCCAACAATTCAATGGCCGCGACGACTTCACGCTCCGCGGCATCGATATTTCCGGAAGCCAATCGAATGATGGCCAAATACAATCGAGCGCCACCTTCGAGGCGTCGAATTCCTTGCCGAGCAAACATCGTGAGAGCTTCTCGCTCGACGGTCAAAGCTTCATTCAATTGTCCTCGTCGTGCCAACGCCAAGCCCAAATTGAGTTTGGCTTGGGAAACCAACGGCACGAGCCCCATACGTTCGGCATTGGCCAATGCATCCCGCAACGCGGATTCACTCCGCGCCCAATCGCCCAGTTCATTCGTGCACGAACCGACGTTGATTCGCTGCACACACGCATTGCGATAATCGCCAACTTCCTCGAAACGTTGCGCCGCCGCTTCGAATTCCATGACGCTCGTTCCTGCATCGCCTGCAAAAAGCGCGCGTAATGCCCGAGCACGATGCACCGAAGCCAAAACTTCCGGGTCAATGGCAATGGTGCGTCTTTCCAATTCATCCAATTGAGCGAAAAGGCTTTCGACCTCGGCCTGATGTCCAACCATCAGGAATTGCAATGCCACGCGCGCCACAGCGATGACGTGGGGTGCCCCCATTTCTCCTTGTGCGCCAAGCGAAGTCAATGCGTGAAAAATAGCAAATAGAGATGCGTCTTCGCCCAAGTTGCCGGCCGCCAATGCGACTTCTCCCGCAGCACTGTACCAAAGTGGACTGCCTTGGGGCAAAAATCGCATCGCATCCTGGCCCGCCTCCAATGCCGCACGATGGTCACCTCGATATTTGCAGGCTTGAGATTCGAAAAGCCGCAAGGTTCCACGCACTTCGCCGGCGGGCGCCGCCGCCAATCCACGCGAAACCCACGCCATGACCGAATCGAAGTCGCCCGCTTCGAAGGCTCGTTCCGCGGCCAATGCCGCCCAAGGTACCGCGCGATCGTCTGCACCGCCCAAATACAAATGCTCGGCCAAAACCGCCGACTCCGCCCCGCCAATTCGCTCGAGCCATTCCGCCAATCGAACATGCATACGTTTTCGTTCGGCGTCATCCAGCATTTCATGGGCCACATCACGCACCAAAACGTGCGTCAAGGCGAACTCTTCGCCCCAAGGCGTCCGAATCCCGCGGCGAACGATCCATCCTGCTGCCAACAGTTCGGCCATTCCTGCACGTTCGTTTTGCCAAGGATCCACGCCTGGCGTTCGTACGGCGGAACTTACGAGCGAAAACAACGGAGTTTGCCAAAAAATGCGCCCAAACACGCTCGCTGCCGACAGAAGACGCCGCGCGACATCAGATAACGCGAGCAATGCCTGGCGAATGACATCCTGGTTGGAAGCACCGAGAGACGCGGAAGCATCTCGCGAAACCCATCGGGAAAGCATTTCGAGGCGCATGGGCGAGCCCGCACCATGCTTTACGATTTGCGACATGCGTGAAGTATTCGCATCGACGGGCCAAACCGATTGAACGAATGCGCGCGCCAAATCCGCCGTAAACGCGCCCAGTGGATACGCTTTGCCCCGCGTTCCAGATGCCAACCGCCGCGCTTCCGTATCGGTCGCCAAAATAAAAAGCGGTCGATTGGAAAGAGATGACAATGCGCCTTCGAGCAGCGCGAGGCTGGCTTGATCGGCTCCATCCAAATCTTCAATGACCAAGATAACGGGACGAACCGCAGATTCAGCTCCAAGCCAATCTTCGAATGCGCGCCGCAATTGATCGCCCAAAAGCCGCGCATCCTGACGCGCCGCACGCAAAGGAACGCTCAAATCATCGGGAAATGGAATATCGGCAAGTTCGCCCAAGAATTCGACAATTCGGACCGCGTGTTTTTCGTCGAGATGACGCGCCAAGTGCTGGAGCAGCTTGTCACGACGCACCGCGGATTCATCTCCACAACGAATGGACGCCGCATTGCGAATGATTTCGGCAACCACCCCGAGCGAGGCTGCTCGAGCATACACGTCCGACGCAGCCGTGAATATCGTCACGGGACGAACGATACCTTGCGAATCGACAACACCTCCCTTATGGTCGATCGTCCGCAAAACCCCCGCCAACACTGTCGTTTTCCCAATTCCCGGCTCACCCACGATCACCAACGAAGCGGGTTTGGCCCCGACAACCGCATTTGTAATGAGTTGCGTGATTTCAACGACTTCACGTTCCCGACCAATACATGGGCGCTCCAAACCTCGTAATGGTTCGGGCACGGTCGACGGCGTTTTCGTCGTGGCGGCACCTTGCGCAGCTTGCACCGGAAGTTCCTGCGTACGCGCCCCCGTTGCCGCATGCGTGCGATACCAATGTTCGAGCGGCATTGTCAAATTGGACGCGCCACCAAGTGGCAACGTTTTTAATGCGTCGAGGTCCGGCGGTTCCTCGACGTTCGTCACTTCAAACGGATCTTCGATGAGTGAGATTTCGTCGGAAATATCAAATGGCGCGCCTCCTTGAACCCACGGTGTTTCGGCATCGTCGAGCATCGCGATTTCCGACGCTACCGCAGCACCGTCCGCCGGCCGATGCGCCGGATTCGAGGACAACATTCGCGCAATGATTTCATCCAAGGCAACGGGTACGTCTAGACGTACATCGAGGGGTCGGGGCGGTTCCGGGGCGCGCATTTTTGCGAGAAGCACCATCATTTGGTCGGCATCGAATGCGGGTCGTCCGGTCAAACATTCGTACATGACGCACCCGAGGGCAAACACATCGGCTCGTGGATCAATCGTCGGAGCGCCAATGATTTGCTCGGGCGCCATGTATCCGGGCGTGCCCAAGAGAATGCCCGTGCGCGTTGCGGGACGCGTGGCTTGAGGGCGCGCAATGCCAAAATCCAGAATCTTCACCCGCGTAATGTCGCGATCGGGCAAAAACAAGTTGCTCGGTTTGATGTCCCGATGCACCACCCCACGCGCGTGAGCAGCACCGAGCGCTTGCGCGACGCGCATGCCCAGGGTGACCGTATCCGCCACCGACAAAGGCCCTCGTTTGCAGCGCTGGGCAAGGTCTTCGCCTTCGAGCCATTCCATTGCGAGGAATAATTCGCCCGAAGGTGTCGAACCATGCGCAATGTACCGAACGATCCCGGGATGATCGAGTTCGGCAAGCACGTAACTTTCACGAGCAAAATGGCCAGCGAATCGAACGCCATCCGCGTGGAGAACTTTGAGCGCTACGGGCAAACCCGTCGTGCGATCGATGGCTCGATACACCACAGCCATGCCTCCCGAACTGGCAAGCCGCTCGATCTCGAAACGGCCGGAAATAAGCGCGGGGGCATTCACGGCGCGAACATAACGCAA
Source organism: Polyangium sp. (in: bacteria) (assembly GCA_044221885.1). GTDB lineage: Bacteria > Myxococcota_A > Polyangia > Polyangiales > Polyangiaceae > Polyangium. The sequence goes on along the minus strand of JBGAOI010000183.1, from coordinate 777 downwards.
CCCGACGGCAAACGTAAAGAGGTTTGCGTGAAACACGCACACTCAGCAATTCTCTTGCGAGCGGTTGCGGCGTGACGTACACCTCGATCATGTACGCCACGTTCGCCGATCCCAAGACAGACTTCGTCTTCAAGCGCATCTTTGGCGTCGAGTCGCGTAAGCATCTCCTCATCGCGCTCATCAATCACTTGCTCGAACTTGACGACAAGCACCGCATTGTCGACATTCAGCAGACACCCACCGACCAACACGTCGACATCCCGGAACTCAAGATGTCCATCGTCGACGTCAAGTGCACGGATGCTACGGGCAGACGGTTCGTCGTCGAAATGCAGATCCTCAAAATCGAGGGGTTTGAAAAGCGCGTCGTGTACAATGCCAGCAAGGCGTATGTCATGCAATTGCGCTCTGGCGACGAATATCCCGTCCTTTGCGACGTCGTGGGTATCACGCTCTGTAATTTTAACTTATGGACCGAGACCGACGCGGCGGGAAACTTCAAAGTCCCCATGCTCAGCCGATGGCGCATGCAGGAACAACATTCCGGCGTCACGGGTTTGTCCCACGTTCAATACACTTTTCTCGAATTGCCCAAATACAACGCCGGCGACAAACCTGTTTCCCTCATCGATAAATGGGCCTACTTCTTTCGTGAAGCGAAAAACCTCGACGTCGTACCTCCAGCCCTTGCCGAAGCTCCTTTCTCGGAAGCCCTCGATGTCGCTAGGCGCGCCACCTTCACGCCCGCTGAATGGGAGCATTACGACCGACTCAAAA
>JBGAOI010000182.1:0-11009 GCA_044221885.1 Polyangium sp. (in: bacteria) | reverse complement strand
TCGCAGACACGAAGTGCCGGGAATCCTAACGTATGTTGCAGACAGACCACGAATCCGTGACATACGCGTGGAAACAAGTCGAACACCGAGTCATCTTCGCGGCTGCACTGCCCGGAAACTGGCTGAGCCTTCGCGGGTAGGCGCTTTACAATCGACGCAGGACGAATGATGGATTCGACGCCGAAATCGCATGAACCGAGCCCACGTGAGCGCCTTTCGATCGAACTCGAAACCGCCCTGCTCCGTGAGTTGCGCGCCGTCTACCAGGACATCAATGCCACCTAGTTTCGTCGAACCTTGAAAGGTGCAACGATCGAGTTGGGCGATGCAGAACGTTATCTGGGTCGATGGCATCGCGAGACGCGGTGCATTGAAGTCAGTCGAAAGTTGGTGCTCGAACGATCTTGGGGAGTCGTCGTCGAAGTCTTCAAGCACGAGATGGCCCATCAGTACGTGCACGAAGTGCTGGGCATCGTGGATCAAAGCGCTCATGGCCCGGCGTTTCGTGGGGTTTGTCAGAGGTTGGGCATCGATGCCGCTGCCGCAGGAATTCCGGATGCGCCGTCAGTCCAAGGCGATGAAGAAAGCGGTCGTGTTCTCGAACGAATCTCCAAACTTCTCGCACTGGCCGAAAGTTCGAACTTGAACGAAGCCCAAGCCGCAATGAACGCGGCTCAACGTTTGATGCTCAAGTACAACATCGACCACATCACGCCCAAGCAAGGTTATGGGTTTCGCCATCTTGGTGCGCCGACGGGTCGAGTGAGTGAAGCGGAGCGAAGGCTGGCTTCGATCCTGATGAAACACTTTTTCGTCGAAGTGATTTGGGTGCCGGCGTTCCGGCCGCTCGACGGGAAACGAGGCCACGTGCTGGAGATCTGTGGGGCACATGCGAACCTCGAGATGGCGTCGTATGTGCATGCGTTCTTGCTGCGCACGGCCGATGATCTTTGGAAAGCGCACAAGAAGGCGACGGGATCACGCAGCGATCGTGACCGGCGCACGTTTGTCGCGGGCGTGATGGCCGGGTTCGACGACAAACTCTCCGCGCAACGGGAGACCAATCGCAGCCAGGGTCTCGTGTGGGTACGAGATGCAGACTTGGGACGGTTTTACCACGCGCGACATCCCCGCATTCGGAACGTTCGGTATACGGGAAATACGCGTACGGAAGCCCATGCAGAAGGGCGTGCGGCCGGGCGTCAGATCGTGCTGCACAAGCCGGTGACGCAGGGGTCGAGCTCCGGGGGCAAACTCTTGCCGCCGAAGTCGTAACGTTTTCGCGCGTTGGCACCCTCTCAGAAACGCTGGCTCTTGCGCGCAACTTCGCCGTGAATGAGCCATTCACGGGCTTCTTGTTCGTCGAAGAAGCGATGCAGAATCTTGTGCGTCCCGCTTTCTCGGGCCACGCGATTGAGCTGCAAAGCAAGCACTTCGCTCTCGACCATTTCAGCAACGCGAATGACGCCGTTGCTTATTCCAAACTCTTGCACCTCGCGGATCATGTCGGCAACGACAGGCGAGGAGGGCTTGAAACGCCGGAGATCAGCCTTGATCTTGATCGGATTTCCTTTGAGTGAAAGCGTGGCCGTCTTGAGCTGGTCGACGAACTGCGTCATCTCGTCCATCTGGATGATGCCTTCGAGATGGAGTTCGATGATGGAGTGAATCTTGTCGATCTTGATTTGGAACATGTCCCAGGGCCTCCGACGTGAACCACCGAATTCAAACTATGTCACGAACCCACGTTCGTCTCATGAAACTTCAACGCACAGCAGCGCGCATCAATGCGGTTGCCACACGTTCTGGGTGCGTCACCAGAGCTTCGTGGCCACCATCGATCTCGAAGACGTCGTAATGGCCAAGTCCTTCCGCCATGCGCAAGAACGTTCCAGGTGGCAAAGACGTGTCGTCGCGGCAATACACGACGCTCTTGGGGACATCGAGGCTGTTGAATTCCTCGACGTTGACGGGCGTTGTGAAGAGAGCGAGCGGTTGGGGCGTGAGGCGGCTGATCACCTTGTTCTGAGCGTCCGAGTCTTCGCCTGCCATGAGAATGTTCCGGACAAACTCGTCGATCACCGGGACGCTTTTGTCGGGAGATGCTTCCGCGACTGACGTCAGTTCTTTCGCGCTCGTGGGCGGAACAAGGTCGAACTGTGCGGTATTGGGCGGCAAGATCCACGCATTCAAGAACACGAGGCGCTCAATCTTGCGACGCACCATGGGTGCGGCCGATTGAAGGAGAAATCCGGCACTCGAATGACCCACGAGAACGACAGGATTGGGTTGAGCCCAGAGCACATCGGTGATCTTCTTGACGTAAGACTCAAACGTGATGTTCGAGCGATCGTCGCCGGGATTGTGACCTGGCAAAGTCGGTGCTTCTGCGGTGTGGCCGGCGTCGGTCAGGCTGCGAATGACGCCTTCCCAAGCCCAGCCCCCATGCCAAGCACCGTGAATCAAGACGAAGTGTTTGCCCATGCTTCAATTCTCCTCGGCGACCGATATGCGCGACTGCCCATCATAGGAAGAAACGGCGAGCGCGAGAAGCGCGGAGCACGATCGGGAACGAATCCGTGCGATTCTCATCCCCGCAAACGTTGTTTCTTATGCGCGTCGGAGTAGACAATCGTTGGCCATTGGTGTCGACTCCGACGGATTCAGCCGTTACACGCGAAAATCAAAAGTAATTACGCGCGCGTGGACATTCTCAGGAGGCCTGTTGCATGGCGTCGTCCTATCACTCTCAAGGTCCGATGAGCCTTCGCAAGCGCCGAAGTTATGGCGCGTTGCTCGTCTTCACTTGGGAGGATCTCGAGCGTTACATCCAATCTGGAGGTGAGGCTCTCAAGCACACACCAGGTTTTGCCGAATTTTTTCTCAATATTGGAGAAACCGAACGCCAACGTTTGGGACGGCTCTGGGGTGCCCTTCGCGCTTTATGCAACGACCAAGGCGACGAAGCCGCAATTGAAACGGAATCGCTCATTCGAAGCATGCCGGACGAGGAAGACGGGCACGGCGCAGTTGTCGTACGGACGTTTGCCGAAGCATTACGCGCACGCGTTTACAAATTGACTGGCTCCGGCGGCAACCTTTACTTGAACGCTCGTCCGCCTGGCGCACAGATGCGCGCATTCGAACTCCTGCGCTTGCGCACGCCGCTGATTCCGTTCGGTTATGCCGCGGCAAACCGAGCTCTTCTCGATGCCGTGCCCGAACCGTGCGATGTCACGTTGCTCGATGTGGGCATTGGCCGTGCGGGTCAAGTGCGTGCGCTCCTGAAAAACCCTAGCGCCCGCCGTCTTTTCAAGTCGCTTCACGTGATCGGCGTCGAACCAGATTCATCCGACGCTGTGGGTGGTGCACTCGAGTTTGCCGAGGAAAACGTTCGACGAACAGCGTCGGAAGTTGGCATTCCCGTAACGTTTTACGGCATCCCCAAACTTGGCGACGATTTGCTCGTGGATGACATCGAACAAGCCGAACCACGGGGCTTGATGCTCGCGAATTGTTGTTTGAGTTTGCACCACGTTGGATTGCCCGACCACGGTGCTCGTGCGGGCCGTGACGATGTTCTTCAGATGATCCGCGAGGCTGGTTTTTCCAAACTCGTCCTCGTCGAACCAGACTCGAATCACTACGCCGACGACTTGTCTCTTCGTTTTCTCCACGCATACCGGCATTACGGCACGCTTGCGAGAAGCCTTTATTCCATGCTCTCGCGTGGCGATGCGTCGCTCGTCTTCAGCGAATTCTTCGCTCAGGAAGTGCGCAACGTCATTTCTCATGACGGATCACTTCGCGTCGAACGTCATGAAGAAACGGGTACGTGGATCGAACGTTTGTCGAAATCTGGCTGGACAGTCGACACACCGCCAGAATTGGTCGCCCCCTCGGCTGCACCAGCGGGTTTTACCGTCGTCAGTGACGGCAAGTCATGTCGTCTGAGTTTCCGAAGCGTGAGCCTTCTTGGCGTGTTACGGGCTCGCGCTTCCTGAAATGTTTGTCGAGGGTTTGGCGACGCTACGCAGACGAACGTTCGTCGTTCGCACTCCCCACGCCTTGGGTTTGTCCAACGAGACTGCGCGCGGGGAAAGTCAACGCCAACGGGCGCCGATCGAACTTGGCGACAAGTCGCCGTAAATCAGCCATTCATGGGCTGAGTCGTCTTCCCAAAAACGTCGGAGAATCTTGTCCGTCCCGAGATCTTTCGCGGCACGATTCAATTCACCCGCCACGATGTCACTCTCGACAATCTCCGCAAGTCGTTGCACCCCAGCCTGCTTTGCAAAGGAATGCAACGTACGCACCATCGGTCCGATGATGTTGGTCGCATGATCACGTCCTCGAATGTCGGCTTTGATCCGCAGATCATTTCCCGACAAACCTGACCTGGCAGCTTCGAGCTTCGGAAGAAGCTCAGCGGCGTCACCCTCTTCCACCGGACCATCGACAATGAACTCGATGATCGCGTGTGTGGGATCGACCCTGATATCGAACACCTCGAAACCTCCATCGGACCCAAACGAGCCCGCAGCTTAGCACGACAACTCGCGTCGCTACGTGTCGAGCATCGTGCGCTTGCACGCTGACAGGAGTGACGAATCACTTCTTCTTGAACTTACTCAAGTGGGTAATGAACCACTCGCCTTGCCACGAGATGATCGTGTGCACTTCGATCGTGGAATTCTTGTCATCCACCTTGTAGGTCAACTTGCCTCGAAATGAGCGGTAGTAGCCGATCTTATTGGCTTCGTCGCCTGGTGGGACCCACTTGGGAGTCGAGCCCATTTTGAACCCGACAAACGTCGCTCCTTCCCACGATTTGCGTTTGCGATGGAGCGCGTGAATGTCGCGTGCATACGTCGCGTGAAGGTTGTCCCAGTATTTGCCTGGACCCTTCACATCCTTGAGCGGAATGAATGGTTCTTTCGGGAACCAAAAGCTCTCCGCTAACGCTGGATCATCGCGAACGATGGCGTCGAGAAGCTTCTTCGCTCGCTGCGTGAGTTCTTCGCTTTCGAGCGGTGGGAGCACCTTATTGTCCGCGACAAACGGGCGTTCCGGTGCTGCCGGAGATCCATCCGTTGCTGCGGCATCGGTGATCTCTGCATCCACGGAGGCATCGGCAATGCCGCCGTCACCTTCGGGCATCGAAGCATCGAGGAGAACGGACGCGTCGGGTGTCTTGGCGTCAGCCGAGGTTGGTCCAGAAGAACTCGAGGCGACAGGTGTCGCGGATCGTGCAGGAGGATCCGCAGGCGGTGCGTTGTTGCTGCACGCAGCGAGGAAACTGGCGCACAAGAGCCATGCAGCGACGGAACACGATGGGCGATCCGTCACTGCATGAGCGGGGTTGGGGATGGTAGGAATCACCGGTTCTTTTCGGTGATGATGAACTGCACGCGGCGATTGCGCGCTCGCTGCACGCTCGTGACGTTGGGACCGAGCGGTTTGTTTTGACCGTACCCACGGGCGACGAGACGATTGCCGTCGACGCCTGCGGCCATGAGCCAAGTGCGAACAGCTTGTGCACGTTGATCGCTCAACTGCTGGTTGTGCTCGACGCCTCCCGTGTTGTCCGTGTGCCCTTGCACCTCGACGCGCCGAATGTTCGTGTTGCGTTGCAACACATCGGCCACTTCTTCGAGCAGCGAATTCGAGTCACCAAGGATCTTGGCCGAGTCGGTCTCGAAGTGGACCGGCTTGAGGATCTTGATCTCGTTGCCCGTCACGCGGACGTTCGAGCTTCGACCCACGGGCCGCTTGTTGAGCGACAGGACCATGTTGGATTGTTCGTTGACTCGGATGTCGGCTTCGTTGAGCGCGTTCATGAATCCGCCAGCTTCGGCACGAACCTTCATCGCTCCGGGCTGAAGATCTTTGAACGTGACCGTTCCGGTTCCATCTGCGGTAGCCGTGCGTTCCTTGCCGGTCGCGTCGATCGCTTTCACCACGGCGCCTGGTACGGCTCCGCCGGTTTCTGCGTCCTTCACTTTGGCCACCAAAGAACCAACCTTGGGCAGAGCTTCAACTGCGCAGTCGATCTCGACGTAGGTCGGTCCACCTGGGGTTGCGGGCAGGGCCGGACCTGTTCCCGTTACGCCGCCGGGTGGCGGGGTTTGTCCAGGTTGCCCGGGCGGAGTTGCCGCGGGTGGTGTTGGCCCCGTTGGCGCTCCGAAGGGATTGCCACCGAAGGGATTGCCACTGAAGGGATTCGGTGGTGGCGTCGGCGCTGCGGCGGGTGCTGGTGCCGGCGCTGGTGCGGGGCCCATCGGAGTTGTTCCAGGCAAACCCATACCCGCCGGCGGCGTAGTCGATGCACCGGCAGCAGGCACGGTCGCCTGACACGTTCCGGGCTTGTAGCCAGGAGCCTTGATGGCAAACGTGTACGTTCCAGGCTCGAGGTGCCGGCTGAGGAACTTGCCGCCAGCGTTCGTTCCGTACGGCGGATCGGCGCTGCCTTCGAGTGTGACCATCGCGTCGGCCACAAATGCATCCGGCTTGCTTGTCTCGTGCACGGTGCCTCGGACAAACGTTTGCGGCGCGGGAACCATGACCTTCTCGGGAGGCGGCGGCGGAGGTGGCGGCGGAGGTGGCGGAGCGCTCTGGGTCTTCGTGTCGTACGCGTACGCCAAACCCAGGTACACCGTCCACGGCGCTTGTGGAGCAACCTCTTCGATGAACTGCGACGTGCCGGACAAACCGATGTCGACGCCGGCATGTCCCGACAAACCGCGGAATGCCTTGCTGAACGGAGTCACTCGGATGCCTGCGCTTATACGCGACGGAAGCGCACCGTATCCGACGCCTCCTGCGGCTTGCGGATCGGCCGCTCCAAAGTCGGCGAGACCAAGACAAACATCGCCGCGTGACACACGTCCCGTGTGACATTCGTACCCTTGGCGGTTCACCGGAATGTCGACCGAATATTCGACGTACGGCTGCACATAACGCGTCGGGACTTCAACACCGAGGGCCGGTTGGAATGCATCGACTCGGTTGATGCCCAAACCAAATCGCTCGATACGCGAGATCGGTTGCGTGTCTCGACCATCGCGGAACTCTTTCGCGCGTTGGGCTTCGACTTCCTTTACGAGCTGCCCGGAATTGTCGAGTTTGTAGGTGGCGTTGAGGTTGACACGAAGGGGCGTGCCTTTGCCTCCCGGCTTGCGCAAGTCCATCGTCGCCAAGGCACGGAACATCGCACTTGTGCCTGCACCAAGCGGTCCGACGGCGCCTGCTCCCATCAGCAAGTTGAGGTGCGCTTCTGCGCCGAAGGTGAAGTAGTTGCCAACGCGCGGCGTGAAACCTTTTACCCCGAGCGTCGTGTCACCGAGCACCTGGAGGAGCTTGGGTTTGCCCTGGTCGTTGTAGTTCGCATAGGTGCGGATTGTGGCAAACGCTTCGATGTACTTCACCGGCGTTGCGTTGACGCTGAAGAACGCTCCGACGTGATTGGAGGTGTCGGAGTTGTTCTCTTTGGAACACGTCATGGGTTGACCTGCATCCGTCGAGAGATCCGGATTGCACAGGAAGTTCTTCGAGAAGAAGAAGTCGCTCATGAACGACACGCGGAACGTGCCTGGAGCGCCGGATCCTGCGTACGACGTTCGAAGCAAACCCGTCGATCCAAACGAGTTCGGTTGATTGATCAGCGTGCGCGCTCGTTCTTCCGTTTCATCGATCGGGGCTGCGGGAACAGCGTTTGGCGGCATCGCATTTGGTTGCTGCCCAAAAGGATTTGGTTGCTGCCCAAACTGTCCTTGCGGGCCACCAAGACCCGTAGGCGGAGGTGCTCCAAATCCTCCGGCAGTTGGCGCGCCAAACCCACCCGGAGGAGGCGCTGTTGGGCCGCCTGGCATGGGATTTCCGAAGCCACCTGGAGGAGGCGCTGTGGTTGGTCCCGTAGGACCTGCTGGCATCGGCGCTCCGAATCCGCCCGGCACGGGCTGTGCTCCAAAGGGACTACCGGGCGGTGGGCCGAATGGCTGCTGTTGCGCTGTCGCGTCGGTCGTGATCGCGAAACAGAAGGCTGCGGGCAGCGCGGTGATTGCCATGAGCCGAATCATGGGCTCGGCAAAGCGGAGGTTCTCAAGCGTACGCATCGACCCTCGATCAGCGAATATACGAATGGGCGAAGAAAGGGGTCCCCCCACGGGACCAGCCTTGCTCAGGGTCCCTTTTACCATTGCGCCCGAAAAACCTGAAAGGATCCTTCAACGTCTCGTACGGTCCGATTCGTGCCCGTGCTAGGAAAGGCCCATCATGGCGCCGCGCGGCCGAATTCTAATTGTTGATGACGAGGCAAACGCTCGGGCTGCTCTAGCCGAGATCCTGCGGGAAGAGGGGTACACTACAGAGACCGCCGCGGACGGCTTCAAAGCCCTAGGCAAACTCGAAGAGTTTGCCCCCGACGTCGTCCTCACGGATCTGAAAATGCCGGGCCTCGATGGCATCGGCCTCATGGAAAAGGCCCAAGAAAGCAGGATCGCCGCGACGTTTGTCGTGATGACCGCTTTCGGCACCATCTCGAGCGCAGTCGAGGCCGTCAAAAAAGGCGCCTATCACTACCTCACCAAACCCCTCGATTTCCAAGTGCTCGATGCCGTCGTCGAACGCGCCGTCGAACGAGCTCGCCTGCTGCAAGAAAATTCCCGACTGCGCCAAAAACTCCGCGAAAGAAACGCGTTTGGTCATGTGATCGCCAACCACCCGACCATGGTCAAACTGCTCCGCATGGTCGAGCAAGTGGCTCCGAGTCGCGCGAGCGTTCTGATTTTTGGTGAGACGGGCACGGGCAAAGAACTCATCGCCGAGATGATCCATCGCAACAGCCCACGCGCCAAAGCTCCTCTCGTTCGGCTCAATTGCGCTGCGCTCAGCGAATCGCTTCTCGAAAGTGAACTCTTCGGCCACGAACGTGGCGCCTTCACGGGCGCCATCGGGCGACGCGAAGGACGGTTCGAACTCGCGAGTGGTGGAACTTTGTTCCTCGATGAAGTCAGCGAGATCCCGCCTTCGATTCAGATCAAACTGCTGCGGTTTCTGCAGGAACGCACGTTCGAACGCGTTGGCGGAAACGAAACGTTGAAGGTCGACGTTCGGGTGATCGCTGCGACAAACCGCGACCTTCGTCAACGCATCACCGAAGGTACGTTCCGCGAAGATCTCTACTATCGCCTCAACGTCGTGACGCTCGAGCTGCCGCCTCTACGCCAAAGGGCCAGCGACATCGCGGATCTCGCGGCGTTTTTCCTGGGACGGTATTCCGAAGAAAACGGCAAGCGGATCGAAGGTTTTACCGATGAAGCCTTGGCCGCACTCAACACGCACGCGTGGCCTGGCAACGTTCGCGAATTGGAGAACGTCATCGAACGCGCTGTCGTTCTTTGTGACACCGCGCGAATTGAGTTGCGGCATCTTCCGACGGCACTCGATGGCGCCGCATCACAGGTTTCTGCGCCGCCGATCCCGGGGAGTACGATCTACGATCTCGAACGTTTTGCCATTCTGAAGACGCTCGAAGCGTGCAAAGGATCGACGTCGAAAGCCGCTTCGATCCTGGGGATCAGCCCGCGAAAGATCCAGTACAAGCTGCACGAGTACCAAAGCTCGACAGGCGTTCGGGAAAGCGAATTGATCGTGGAGGAGGGGACGTGAGTTCCGTCGAAGCTGATCCGATCGAAAAGACAAACGACGTCGAACACGTCGATCACGGCAGCGAAGAAGGGCAAGGCGGTGGCGCTGAGCAGTTGATCGCCGTTCGTGATTTGCGGAAGACGTTTCGGATCGGTTTTTGGGGACGTCGCGTCGAAGCCGTCAAAGGGGTTTCGTTCGAAGTTCGTCGGGGCGAGATCTTTGGGTTTCTTGGGCCAAACGGGGCTGGCAAAACGACCACGATCAAGATGCTCACGGGGTTGATCCAACCAACGGCAGGCGAGGCGTTCTTGTTTGGCGCTCGCGTTCCCAGCGCAGATGCTCGGCAACGAATCGGGTTTCTCCCGGAAAACCCGTACGTCTATCCGTACTTGACTCCACGTGAATTCGTCACGTTGTGTGGTCGTTTGTCAGGACTGACAGGACAAGCGTTGGCTGATCGCACGACCGCAATGCTCACGCGCGTGGGTATCGCGTATGCAGCCGATCGCCCGGTGCGACGTTTGTCCAAGGGCATGTTGCAACGTACGGGACTCGCCGCCGCGCTCGTGGCCGATCCGGAACTGCTGATCCTCGACGAACCCATGAGCGGTCTGGATCCTGTTGGTCGCAAAGAAGTTCGCGACATTATCCTCGACGAACGTTCGTTGGGACGAACGATCTTCTTTTCGACGCATATTCTGAGTGACGTGGAAGCGATGTGTGATCGCGTCACGATTCTTCGGGAAGGCAAAGTCGTAGTCAGCGGTGCGCTTCGAAAGCTCCTTCGCGGAGACGTTTTGCACACGGACATCACGGTCGCGACCATGCCCGATGCGCTGCGACAAACCATCGAAAAGTTGGGTTGTCGTGTGCATCCGCGTGCCGATGTGGTGGTCATCGAAGTGGAAGGCGAAAAGCTCGTCGCGGATGTTTTGCGTGCCGCACTCGATGCTGGGTCCCACGTCATCGAAGTGGCTCCACGTCGCGAGACCTTGGAAGATCTCTTCTTGCGGCGTGCGCTTTAACGGTTTGTCGTCGACGCCGGTTTGGCGGGTACGTTCGTTGGGGCCGGGGCGGGGGCCGTGCTGCTTTTGCGGAGCCAAAGGGCCACGCCGGCGCCGATGAGTGCCGCCAACGCGACCGCAAGAACCCACACGATCGTTGGTGGTCCGCTGTTTGTCACGGGCGGTGGTGGTGCACGAACCACGGTCGCCGAGGCCATCGCTGATCTCGGTGCGCGCTGGCTAGGTTGTGCGCCAGACGTCGGATAACGACTTGAAGGCGATCCTCCCGCTTCCTCGGCGATCATGTCTGGGCGCTGTTCGTCCGGGGTCAGCGGTGGCCGTATCCTTCCTGGCGAT
>JBGAOI010000181.1:0-11011 GCA_044221885.1 Polyangium sp. (in: bacteria) | reverse complement strand
CCACCACCCAACCCCCCTCGTCGAGGCTCGACCAACCCGTACCTTCATGAGCGGCGAACGTTTTGGGGGCTTGCGAGCTCAAATTGCGGCCGAGGCTGCGCGCCTCATGTACGAAGAAGACGTCAAGCAATACTTCACGGCCAAACGAATGGCGGCCAAACGTTTGCTTGGACGAACTGGGGGAAAACGATTGCGGTACCATCCGCAAGATTTGCCTTCCAATGGAGAAATTCGCGATGCATTGCTCCTGCTTGCTGAACTTGCCGAGGGTGATCGCCGTACGCGTCGCTTATTTGCCATGCGTATTGTCGCACTCGAAACGATGCGCGCATTGTTGCCATTCACATCGCGGTTGATTGGCTCCGTCAGCACGGGACATATTCGGCGCGGAAGCGATATCGATCTTTCCGTTTTCACGGATGACGAAGAATCGCTCGAAAGACACTTGACGACGCTGGGATGGACGTTCGAAACGGAACGAGTCAGCATTCTCAAGTTCGGGCAAATCCGGGAATACTTGCACATCCATGTCGCAGACGTGTTCCCGGTTGAACTCACCGTCTATGCCTTGCGAGAATTACGTTTTCGTCCACGCAGCAGCACCGACGGCAAACCCATCCGACGCGTGAGAATCCAAGCCCTCGAAGCCCTCTTGATGCAAGAACATGCCGAAGCTTGGGCCGAATACGTAGCCGATGGGACCATTCCCAATCTCGACGAAATCATGGCGGAGGCTGAAGACGACGATGCAAAAGCGCCCGGTCCGTATGATGGGTTCCTCGAGCAAAACCATTTCGATGACCTCCCATTCTCGGATGAACCGCAAATCGATCCTTGGGCCGACGATCCGCCCTAAAAACACCCATAAGAAAACCATTGCCGCCTAGACCTCATCGTTTCGGCTGCGAAGCAGACGAAACGTATTGGTCCAGCGCTCGCTGGTCCGGGTCCAGGGTCGGACAGACCCTGGTCGGGCCTGGGGTGAAACCCCAGCGTCCCGGTTCCCCGCAATGCGCTTGAACGAATGACTATTCATGCTACAAGCCAGCGCGCATGTGGATCTTTGCGTACGGCTCGCTCATTTTTCGCCCTTCGTTTGTCTATTTAGAACGGCGACGCGCCTTTTTACCTGACCATGCACGTCGTTTTTGGCAAGGCTCGCCGGACCATCGCGGCATTCCGGAAGCCCCTGGTCGAGTTGCCACGCTCGTGCCCGCGCCAAACGAATGGTGCGGTGGGTGCGTCTATCGCATTGATACGCGCCATGCCGACTCCACCCTTGCGGAACTCGACATTCGTGAACAGGCCGGATTCGAGCGTCATTTGCTGATGGTCTACGATGCCCCCCAGGGGCCGGCATTTACGGAGGCCATTGTCTATGTCGCCAAGCAAAACAATCCGCATTTTCTTGGTCCGCTCGATGAAGCCGAAATTGCGGCCTGGGTTCGTCGTAGTCGCGGCCCAAGTGGCCCCAATGCCGATTATGTACTTGCATTACATCAGGCCTTACGAAGCCTCGAGATTCACGATCCACATGTCGAAGAAATCGTGCGCCATCTCGTTGAATACGCGCAAAAGCACGATTCCGACGAGAAGTCGCCTTCCCTTTGACGTGATCAATACTAACGTAACGTCATGACATTTAAACTTAACAGCATGATTCGCCGCGCATGTCTGGTGATGCTTGCATGTGGAGCGATCACAGGGTGCAGTGGCATTGACAATTTCAGCGTGCCGGTGGATGCGGAAGCGAAGATTCCTGCGGCAACGATTTTGGATCAGCTTCTCGATCCATTGACGTTTGGGGCGCTCGAAAGCATTGATTTTACGCAGGAGCTCAAAAACCAAGGGGTCACGAAATCCGATGTGGATTCGGTGCACATGCAGGCGTTTTCCCTGACCATCAAGGCTCCGGCCGGTCAAAATTTTGATTTCATGGATTCCGTTTCATTTTCGGTGGAAACGGATGGTCAACCGAAATCACTCGTGGCCAAAATGGACCCCGTGCCCAAAGGCGTTACGGCGCTCGACTTGACCGTGGAGAAAGGGCTCGAGCTAGCGCCTTACGTAGTCGCGCCAAGCATGCGTATGACCACGTCGGTGACGGGCAAACGACCCATGCAAGAAACGACGATTGGTGCGCACGTGGTTTTCGACATCGACGTGAACGTCACCGGACGCTGACGTTTGTCTTGCCACACGGCAGCCCATCCATTCTCTTCACGAACGCCCAAAACCCGGGCGCTCGATCTATCACGAAATTGCTTTCCCTTTTGCACGAGTTGCAGTAGAACTTGCGGTCTTCCAAAGGTGGCTGTTCGTCGAGGAAGAAGGTCGTTCATGGATCGCACACGCGTTTCGGCGCACGAATCTACGGCACCGCAATACGATGTCATCGTCGTTGGGGCGGGTTTTTCTGGACTCGGCGCGGCCATTCAGCTCAAAGCTGCGGGCATCGACAATTTCATCATTCTTGAATCCGCGTCGGACCTTGGCGGAACCTGGCGCGACAATACGTATCCCGGTATCGCTGTCGACATTACGTCATTTAGCTATTCATTTTCATTTGAACAAAACCCATTTTGGTCGCGCATTTTCGCTCCTGGACAGGAACTGCAAGCTTATGCCCAACATTGCGCTCGCAAATATGGCCTCTTGCCGCATTTTCGCTTCAATCGTCGCGTCAAGTGCGCCCGATTCGACGCCCAACGGAACACGTGGCAAGTGGAGACAGAATGCGGCGAAACGTTGACCACCCGATACCTCATTTCAGCCACGGGCGCATTGACTCAGCCAAGAATCCCCGACATTCCTGGCATTCGCTCATTTCAAGGCAAGATGATGCACACTGCGCGCTGGGATCATACACATGACGTAACCAACGAACGTGTCGCCGTCATTGGCACCGGTGCCACAGCCGTTCAAGTCGTCCCGACGATTGCCCCACGCGTTGAACAAATGTACGTTTATCAGCGCACCCCGATTTGGATCGTCCCCAAGCCCGACGCGCAAATTCCGCCATCTTTGCAAGAAACGTTTCACCGTGTGCCGGGTCTTCAATCGACCATTCGCATGGCATCGGGTTTGGCGACGGAAATGGTGATGGTTTTCGGCGTCATTTACAACAAGCAATTGCCCAATGTCGTCAAACGCCTCGAAGCCTTGTGCTTGTGGCACCTGGAAAAACAAGTTCACGACCCGGTCGTGCGCAAGAAGCTCACGCCGCATTACGGATTCGGTTGCAAACGTCCTAGTTTCTCCAGTGAATTCTATTTGGCGTTTAACCGGCCAAACGTCGAACTCGTCACGGAAGGCATCGAGCGAATCGAGCCCAAGGGCATTGTCACGAGCGATGGCAAACAGCGAGAAGTCGATACGCTCATTTGCGCCACGGGATTCAAAGTCTTTGAAAAAGGGAATTTGCCCACCTACGAAGTTTGGGGAAATGAACACCTCGAACTTTCGGATTTTTGGGATCAACATCGCTACCAAGCCTACGAAGGCGCAACGGTTCCTGGTTTTCCCAACTTTTTCCTCGTCCTCGGCCCCTATTCGACAACCGGCGCTTCGTGGTTCTCCATGGTCGAAGCTCAAAGTCACCACGCCCTGCGGTGTATCCTCGAAGCACGTCGGCGCGGTGCGACACGCATCGAGGTCAAACAGCAAGCGCACGACGCGTATTTTGCCGACGTTCTACAAAGACAAACCCACACCGTGTTCTACAACAACAATTGCACGTCGGCCAATAGCTACTACTTCGACAAACACGGCGACGCCCCGTTCCTGCGCCCCGCATCGGGTTTGGAACTCTGGTGGCGCAGTCATCACTTCCCCTTGAGCGACTACCGATTCGAATCGTAGTCGAAATCTCATTTTCCGACGAACCCTCGAGAGTTTTTCTTAGAAAAATTTTACCCAACGCCGACAAACTCGTGCTAGGCTGCCGAACAGTCTGGGTTGGAGAGGGTTCGTCGAGAGGATACAAAGCGATGAAGGATCAGACGAATGTAGCCATGTTGGCGGCCAAAGTGGCGGCACGAATCGAGGAATTCCGAGCGGCCCGGGGTTTGTCATTTGCTGAGCTTACGCGAGCGGCCGCGATGTCCTCCGAGGAGATTGCAATCATCCGCGAGGGGCGAGTGGAAATCACGACGGACCTCGTTACGCGAATCGCGAAGGTATTCAACGTGCATCCGGCTGTGCTTCTGATGTGTCCCGACGAAGATCCGATGGCGAAATTGCTCGAACAATACCGCGATCTCCCGCGGGATGAATTTCAGCGTATTGCGAGTGATTTCGTGGCGCGTGGTTATCGCGGGACGCGCGGTTCGGCATAGTCGCGTTGACGGTCACGGCCCCGGTTTGGCTAGACCAGGCACAGGGAAAACCAATACCGAACGCTCATCGAGTTGGGAAAAAACCATC
This sequence comes from Polyangium sp. (in: bacteria), assembly GCA_044221885.1. Taxonomy (GTDB): domain Bacteria; phylum Myxococcota_A; class Polyangia; order Polyangiales; family Polyangiaceae; genus Polyangium. The sequence continues at coordinate 6,586 of JBGAOI010000181.1, read as the reverse complement.
CGTAACAAATCCAAAGGGGCTAGCCCCGACGACGCTCCGCTTCGCGTTGCAAGATTTCTTCGCGATGATTGCGGTACCACGCAATCGTTTTTCTAAGTCCCTCGGCAAACGATGTTTGCGCGGTAAAACCAAAACGTTCTTTGGCCCGCGACACGTCGAGCATCCGTCGCGGTTGTCCATTGGGTTTCGACGTATCCCATTCAATCTCGCCGCGATAACCAACAGCGGCTTTGATTTCATACGCCAAATCTCGCATGGAGATCTCGAAGCCAGCGCCTAGATTCACCGGATCGGCCCCGTCGTAACGTTCGGTGGCCAAAACGATGCCTTCGGCTGCATCTTCCACGTACAAAAATTCGCGCGTCGGACTTCCATCGCCCCACAAGCCAACGTTGGGCACACCGGCCAAATCTGCTTCGACAAACTTACGCACCATCGCGGGAATGACGTGCGAATCTTCCAAGTCGAAGTTGTCATGGGGGCCGTAGAGATTGACCGGAAAAACCATGACGAAGTTTGAGCCGAATTCGGCGCGATACGCTTGCGCCATCACGAGAATCGCCTTCTTGGCAATACCGTAAGGAGCATTCGTTTCTTCCGGATACCCATTCCAAAGATCGTCTTCGCGAAATGGCACCGGCGCAAACTTGGGATACGCGCAAATGGTCCCAGCCACGACAACCTTGGAAATACCAACGCGTCGCGCTTGTTCGAGCACATTGACGCCCATGGTCATGTTGTCGTGAAAAAACGTCCCAGGATGTCGACGATTTGCGCCGATGCCCCCAACGCGGGCCGCAAGATGAATCACGACGTCCGGACGAACCTCGTCGAAAAGTTTGCCCGTGGCCTGAGCATCCACGAGGTTCACTTCGCGCGAACGCGGAATGATGATCCGCTGCACGCCTCGCGCTCGCAACAGCGCCACGACATGAAGCCCAACAAAGCCGGCTCCGCCTGTCACCAAAATCGTTTGATCAGAAAATTGTTTGGCCATGGGTCGACTCGCTCGCTTCCCGCGCATACCACCGCGTGAACGTGATTGCACGTGCGGAGTGCGGCCCCTCGGGCGAGAACGCGAATTTTCACTGGACGAACTAGCTCGTGTGGTGAATAGATGACGCTCGTCATCGCTGCTCGACACGCCGACAAGAACGGATGAACCCATGAAACGTGCGCTCATCACGGGAATTACAGGTCAAGACGGTTCGTACTTGACCGAATTGCTGCTCGCCAAAGGCTACGAAGTTCACGGTATCGTACGCCGGTCGAGTTCTTTCAACACCGAACGAATCGATCATTTGTACAGCGATCCGCACGAGAGCGGCGTGCGTCTGCGCTTGCACTACGGCGACTTGAACGATGCGTCGTCGCTTCATGCGATCGTCGCCAACGTTTGTCCTGACGAAATCTACAACCTTGCCGCGCAAAGCCACGTGCGGGTTTCGTTTGACATACCCGAATACACGGGCGAAATCACGGGGCTCGGCGCGTTGCGTATCCTCGAAACGATTCGCAAAGTCGGCTTGAAGTGTCGGTTTTACCAAGCAAGCAGCAGCGAACTCTACGGCAAAGTCGTCGAAACTCCGCAACGGGAAACAACGCCGTTTCATCCACGAAGTCCCTACGCTTGCGCCAAAGCGTACGCGTTTTACATCGCTCAAAACTATCGCGAAGCGTACGGAATGCACATCACGAATGGCATCTTGTTCAACCACGAAAGTGAACGGCGTGGCGAAACCTTCGTGACGCGCAAAATCACCCGCGCGGTTGGTCGGATCAAACTCGGTCTTCAGAAGGAACTTTTCCTCGGCAATATCGAAGCCAAGCGCGACTGGGGTCATGCGCAGGACTACGTCGAAGCGATGTGGCTCATGCTGCAACAAGAGACGGGCGACGACTACGTCGTTGGGACAGGTGAAACCCACTCCGTGCGTGAATTCCTCGAACTTGCGTTTGGTCAAGTGGGCCTTGATTACAAAGAATTCGTGAAGATCGATCCGCGATATTTCCGACCCGCAGAAGTCGACTTGTTGCTGGCCGATCCGTCGAAGGTACAAAATGCGCTTGGTTGGAAGCCGAAAATCGGCTTTCCGGAACTCGTTGCGCGTATGGTCAACCACGACGTCGAACTCGCCGCACGCGAGCAACGCGCTCGCGGATAACGAGTTTCGTCGCTTGCTCCAACATTGACAGCACACGGTCATTTCCGGCATTCTGCCCCCGTGCGTCCACGCATCGCATTGTCGTACTTTCGTATCGCTCTCGCTACCGCCGGGTTGTTCCTGGCGAAACCGAGCAGCACGTACGACATTGCTTTGCCCGGCCCCGCGCCGCGTGAACGAGGAACGACCGTTGCCGGCATTGGGTTGCCCACAGACGAACGATGCGCTGAGTGCCACGCAGAAATTGCTACGGAATGGAAGCAATCGCTGCATCGTGCGGCGTGGGACAATGAATACTTCAAGCACGCGTATGTGCTCGAACCGCTGGCATTTTGCCGTGGATGCCACGCGCCACAAGCGCATCCGTCCCAAGAACCTTCTGCGGAAGCTCGACGCGTCGGTGTGGGATGCACGTCGTGTCATGTCGTTTCGGCCGGGATTGTCGGGACACACGCCATGGCTGCCAAAGAAAACGGTCATGAAGTCATCGGCGATGCACGAATGGCAACGGCTGCGGCATGCGGGCGATGTCACGATTTTGCATTTCCGGCATCGCGAAGGCCCGAAGATGATCGCATGCAAAAAACCATGAGCGAACACGCGGCGTCGGTTTATTCCACCAAACCATGTCAAGAATGCCATATGCCGCTCGTGGCCAGCAAAAACGGGCCGGCCCATCGGAAACATGATTTTCGCGTATTCGGGGATCATGAATTCATGCGTCGGGCAGTCGTCGTGGACCGCGCCGAAATACACAAGGACGGGCTGCACATCGATTTGAATTTGGGCACCATTGGACACGCTTTCCCCACAGGGGATTTGTATCGGCGCGTGGAAGTTCGCGCGACCGCCGTAGATTCGCGCGGAAATGCCTTTGGACCGCCGGCAGTGGAAGTACTGAACCGGATTTTCGGTTCAGCGTTTGACGGTCCAGACAAACCAGTTCCGATCGAAAAAGAAGATCGGCGACTCAAGGGACCCAAGCAGCTTGTGTTGCCTTTGCCCGCAGGCACCAAACGGGCGCGATACGAAATCGTTTGGCAGCGACTTCCGCCAGATATGGCGAAAAAATTTCGGATGAAGATGAGCGAACACGAAATGGTCGTGACGGAAGGGATCGTAAAACGATGAAAAAGCGGATCGTATTCTTGCAATGGACCCTCGTCACGACAATACTCGGAGCGAGTTTTTCTGCACAAGCCGATTCCAAAGAAGAAGCGTTGTTGCCCATCGAGCGGAAGATATCGACGTTTTCGATCCGCGTGACGAATACGGGGTATGCGCATTTCGGGCCGAACGACAAGGTGCCCGTCGGTTCGAAGCCGGCCAAAATCATTGCGATTGACGGGCGAAACTCCAAAGACATCTGGATGCTCACCAATACCGCCGTCGTCTTGCAGTATGATGGCAAAGAAATCAAGTTTCGTCAAGCCAAACCTTGCAAGTGGGGCATAAACGACAGTGAAAACCATGGTGTGGGAAACCATTTCTACAACCTCGTGGTCGACGAAAATGAAGTGCACGTCATCGGCGAAGCTCGCGGCATGAATACACGTATCGGGCAAGAGCTTCGCGCCACGCTTTCTCGAGACGGGAAATGGAAGTGCAAAGAAAGGTCGCTCGTACCCGACCAACTCCATGGCTCTGGTCCGCTTACGTGGCACGCCGCGTACAACATGGATGGAGACGCGTGTCGTATTGGATCGAGCGCCGGCCATTGCACGAGTGGACCTCGGTTTGCCCCGTCGCATGTGGATCCTTCGCGTGACGCGATTGACATGGGCATCCACAATTTGGCGATGTGGATGCACGGCCCCGATGATGGCTGGGTCGTGACGCTCAATGAAAGGTTTCTCCCGGTACTTTATCGCTTCAATGGTATTACGTGGGTCAAACAAGCCGACATCGACGAGGACGAACGGGTGCGATCGATGTGGGCCGATGAAAACCATCAGGTTTGGATCACTGCAACGACAGGCACGAATTGGGACTCGCCTTCGAACGTACTTTTGCGTTTTGACGGAAAAACCATGACACATGTGCAGGTGCCCAGCAGTTTTGCCACTCGACGCGTACGTGGTCATTCTTCGAAAGACGTCTGGTTCAGTGGTGCTGGCGATACCGTCTATCAATGGGACGGAGGACGATTGCGCCAAGGAACGGTGCCGGGAGAAGTCTCGGACATGTGGGTTTCTTCTGATGACGTGGCCTTTTTCGTTACGCCGGAGGCCATTGCCTTCGCCGCTCCAGGTGGAGAAACACACTGATGTTGCGCCGATCTGTTTTTCTTGGAACACTGGTTTTTCTTGCCGCTTGTGGCTCGTCGAATGGCCCCCAAAAAGGTGTCAAGCCTCCTCCTGCTGTCGCGGTAAAACCCCAAACAACCACAAATGACACGGCCAAACCCGATGAGGGACAGGCTCAACGCCCACTCAACGAAGCACCCAATGGTGACGTTGCAACGCTTGTGCGTCCTGGCAATCGTGTCCAAATCGTGGACAAAACCAATTACACGCAGTGGCTCGAATCCGATACATTGCACCCGCCCTCGGGTGACCGCACGCTCATTGGAATCAGCGCGCAAACACTCGCCTATTTGGATGACGGTCGTCTGTTTGTCGGCATGGGCGACGGAACGCTCGTTACCCTCGATACCAAGTACAATCCGCAATGGATGATCGGTTTTCGAGGCATGATCGCGGGCATCGTGCCCTACAAGGGTGATCGCGTGATTGTGACGACCCAAAGCGGCGTCGTTGCGTTGGTCAGTACCAAGGACGGACGGGTTTTTTGGGAAAAACAGATCACGGGCGGACCGATGAGCAAGGCCGCGGTTGGTCCGAACGGCACATTTTATGTCTGTGTGCCTCGCGGGGTGTTGGCGTTGGCCGAGGATGGATCGCTGGTTTTTACACACGCCGCAGCCGCAACGTTCGATGCTTATCGTCAAAGCGCCGCCGACGAGGTGTTTCAGATTGACGAAACAGGCCTCATCTCTGGATTTGGCGTCAATTTCAAGATCACGGATCCGCATCCTCCAATTGTCGACACCAATCCGATCTACCTCGTAGACTACGAAAAAGTGCTCAACGAACCGGTGTATTCGGTGATTCCCGCTGGTCCCAACGAGCTCTGGTTGAACGTTGCCGACAAGAATAGAGAGGAATTGGTCAAGTTTTCGTCGGGAAAAACGCAGCGCTTCAAATTGCCAAAAAAATCGGCCAAACAAGATCGTCGCGGCGAAGAAGAGAAGTTAGAAAAACCAGACTTGGCCTTCGACAATTTCGTCATTGGGCCCAATGGCAATCCTTGGCTCTTGGCGCGAAAGATATTTGCAAAAGCTGAATACGAAGAGGGAATGTGGACCCGCCCGGCCAAAGCTGCGATGCTCGAATTGGTCGGCACGTCCATTCAGGAACGTAATGACCTCGCCAAACCCTTTGATGAGAACCGCGTCACCACGGATGGAAGCACGCAGATTCGTGCCGCCGACAATGGTCCGGCACGTATTTTCTGCTTTGGCAGCAATATGTTCGGCGATCCAGCCTATGCATGCGCCATTTATGACGGCAAGACGCAGAAGATCGTTCCGAAAAAAACCGGCATTCGCACAGTCAATGTCGTCGGAAAATATTCGTATGTCGTCTTCGAAGACGGCTCCGTCGAACGTCTCGAAGACAACGAGTTGGTTCCGTTTGCCAAACCTAGCGACGCGGGCGAGCAACTGACGTCAGTCAGTGGACTCAACGACAATGATTTATGGTTTACGACGTTCAACACCGCCGTGTACCATTGGGACGGTACGTCGTTCAAAACCATCGGGGTTCCTGAAGCAATTCCGAGCGGAGTTGTCGCTCTTGCCCCCAACGACGTGTGGAGCCGCAACGGGCACCAGCATTGGGACGGCAAACGTTGGTCGTTGATCGCCGGTGCTCAAGGAGCTGCGGGAATGGTCGCGCGAGGGCCGAACGATATCTGGGTGGGCAATTCCAATGGCTTGTTTCACACCAAACCCACGACACGTTCGGTCGTGCGCTGGCCAGACGCCAAGCATATCGATACGAAACCTCTCGATGTCCCCAAAACGCTCACCATCGGCGCAACGCAAGCGGGCTACGCTGTAACCAAAACGTCGCTCGTCATGAAAAACGCTCCTGCCATTTCCACAGCCAAACGTGTGGAAGTTGCCCGGGATGGAACTCTCTGGATCGAAGCTTGGGATCGCTTGGTCGAGGTTGATGCAGAAGGACAAACGACCCTTCTCGATGACAAGGAAAAACGCATTGCTTTCGATCGCTGGTTTTTCCCGGAGAGCCCAAAGCGTGGACTCTTGACGCGCCGTGAACGTGAGTCGGAGAGTTACAGCGCGCGGGATCTCCTATTTGATTTTAATGACGGAAAAACCAACAAAATGGAGCAGC
>JBGAOI010000180.1:0-11110 GCA_044221885.1 Polyangium sp. (in: bacteria) | reverse complement strand
ACGTTGCGCGTTTTTCTTCAATGCACGCTCGGCGGAGGCGCCTCGATGGCCACCGATTCACGCTTCGGCACGGCATACCGATCGGCCAACTCATTTAATGACGCGTGCAGCTCCATGGCGGTCCCGCGTTCGGTGCCATTGCCACCTTGATCGATAAGCCGCGCCAAACGTTTGCGCACACGTAGCGACCGCTTTCGCCCACCACACATCCCGAGCCACCACCATTTCACCATGACCCATCCCGCCCGCCAACGCCGACGCCCATCCTTACGCCTCGGTTGATCGCTGATTGAGCAGCAAAATGCGTCGGTAATCGCCAATCATCCGTTGCACCGTAAACTTCTCCTCGATATGCCGCCGTGCACCTTGCCCCAAGGTACGGCGCTGCGCTACGTCTTGAGCCAGCTCTACCAACGCCTCCGCAAACGCGCGCACATCACCACGCGGGACAAGACGCCCAGACAAACCATCGATGACTTGTTCGGACGCACCGCCGACATCCGTCGCAATCACGGGCAAACCCTCCGCCATGGCTTCGAGCGACGCATTGGGACAACCGGCCGGTTCGGAAATCATCAAAAACAAATCGAGTTGCCGCAGCATAACGGAAACATCCACGTCACCCAACCATTCAATGGGCAAACCCTCGCCCCGTTGTCGCAATTCCTCGGCATAAACGTCGAATCCTCGCTCCGCACCACCCGCCACCCTCAACGTGCACGGCGGCATACGCGGCAATGCCAAACGAAATGCATCAATCAGCTCCTCGAGCTTTTTTTGCGGCGACAATCGCGCCGATGTGCCCAGCCAAAGCCGCGGTTTGGGCAACGATACCGCTCGACGGTCCGGCAACGGAACTCCATTCGGAACCACCCACGTCGGCGCACCCAAGGTCTGTTCCGCAATTGAAGCTTCCGCTGCATACTTCACGATCACGCCGGAAAGACGAGCACCATAATCGCGAGCGTTTCGCAAAGGTATGTCCAGACGATCCTTGTTCTTGACAAACATTGTCTCGAGAGAAGCAAAAAACATTTCCCCAGGACTCACATCGAACAACGGTATGTCCAGCACTTGATCGGCAAGCACGACCTTATATGGCGCAAGGGCATTCCAAAAAACAATCGCTTCCGGAGGATCCTCGTCGATCCACGCACAAAGCAATTGCACGGCCTGCATGATTTCGATCGAACCTGCACGAGGCAACGCAAACACGGCAATGCCTGCGTCCAATAAAACTTTCCGACCCGGCGTGGGCCACTCGGGTTGCTCCTCCAATACGACGGCCCGCACGTGTTCACCCGTTTCCGCAAGGCCCAAAAGAAGTCGACGCGCGCTCGATTGCGCCCCTCCCGTCGAGAAATTGTTGGTCACGAGCAACAATCCCCGCCGCCGATGCTTCGTCTGCGCCCGAGCCAAAGTTCGCCGATACAGCAACGAATATCGTCGGGCCATCGTTTCACGCGAAAATGAATGCGAAAACCTGTGCAATGTCTGGGTGGCGGACGTGTTTTCCACCGTGCGCGCGACCATCTCCACGATCTGTCGCCCCATATCCGCCGGGTTTCCTTCGTTCGGAAATAGGTGCATCGCAGGCGCTCGACCGTGGAGTTCTCCGGTGCCCCCAGCCGCAGTCGCAAAAACCGACAAACCCATCGCCAACGCTTCCAAATGCGCCAAACTCAACCCTTCATGCGCGCTCGTACTCACCAGCGCATCCGAAGCGGCAAGCATGGACGCAACGTTTTTCGTGGAACCGACGAAACGCACGTGTTCGTCCAGGGATTCGTTCTGAATTGACAAACGAAATCGTTGTAATGCTTCCTTTGCCGCTTCGGCACGAGGATCGTCGTCCCCCACGAACAAGAGCCGCGCTTGGCGCGAAATGCCCATTTCGGCAAAACGCCCCCGCAATGCCGCCAGCAGCGGCCCTAGACGTTCCAACCTTTTTTGCGGACGCGGATTGGCCACCGCGACCAACACGAAGTCTGTCTCGGCAAACCCCAACGTTTTGCGCAACATTCGGCCTTCTTCGATCCGCTGCCGGTCAAGGCGCCAACGCTCGAAATCAATCCCATTCCAAACCGTACGGTGAGGAATCAAAAAACGCTCCTGCCGAAGCTCGTCCTCCACCGCCAACGAACAGGCCACGAGCAACGACACATAGGGCGGTGAAAGGTCCGCAAGGCCCACCGGCCATCCTTCTCGCGTTTTGTTGACCGTGGCCATAACTTCAGGCGCGTCAAACTCCCGCAGCATTTTTATGTCGTCTCCCTTCATCAAGTGGGCATGGATCATATCCGAGCGTCACGATTCTTGGGCGAATACCCCATTTCGGTAAAACTGCGGCCAAATCGAGGACCATTCGCTCGGCTCCCCCCTGCTGCAAACTCGTCACCACCAGAGCCACGCGTAATGCTTCGTCTTCCAGTACATCGAGCGGCGCAAATCGGACGATACGTGCGCTTCGTCCGCGCAATGACGTCAGAAGAGCACCTTCGACGTTCGCACCTTCCGCAAGGTGCATCGTGAAAACATTGGCCAAGGAACGCTCGAGGTAGAGGCTCGAAAGGGGCGGAAATTCTTTGCTGATTGCAGCCGAAAAATCACCGCCCGTTTGGGCCATCCATTCTTCGAATTGAGCAGCTCGTTTTTCTTGTCCCGCCGATGGACTGTGCAACGTCGCTCCAATGGCGGCAACAGGCCGAGCGAGGGAACTCGGCGGCGGGGCATTCCATGTTCCGCGCCAAACGGGAAATGCCCCTGCGCGTACAAGCCAAACCGCTCGACCTTGCAGGCGTTTCGCCAATTCGGTGCCGTCGAGAAACGTCGCATCGATGGGCGATAGTCCTCGGGCCCGCAACGCCCGCAGCGTTCGAGCCGCCAAAGCTCGCTCCGACGCGTGCGTTGCAAACACCGCCACCCATGCGTCATGCATAACTCAATACGCCGGTGGATAACCACCAAAAGAGCTATCATTCGATGACGACGAATACGAAGAATGGTCGTTATGATGATGGTGATGGTGATGATGGCCGGAAGAAGACGGATTGGATGACAACCACGCCGACGATTGTTGCGATGAAAGCTGCGCGGACGCGACATGAACGAGTTCGAGCGTTTCGGGTGCATAGCCGGTGTACACGAATTGGCCTGCATCTGTGCGCTCCACACGCGCATGCACCACCCGCGAGACGCCTTGCGAGCGATAATTGACCGTAATTTGTGCTCCGACATGGCTGGGATTCGAATACACCCAAAACCCGTCGGCCGCGGGCCGCAGCGAAATGCCGGACATCGCCGCATCTTGACGATTTGTGTTGGAACCCGTCACCGCACGAAGGAACTTCCAAACCATGAGCAGCACAACGCCGACGAGCGGCAAGGCAATCAAGTACCCAAACCAGCCGGAGCTTTCCTTTTCCTCCGCAGGTGCGCTGGGGTTTGTCGTGACGGGCGAGGAACTTTGCAATGGGGTGGTCGGTGTTGGCGCGGTATTCATCAGAACCGGCGGCGTATCGAGCACGACCAAGCGAAAGCCAGTGTCGGCATTTCGAGTTCCCGGAGCGCTTCGAAAACGCGCCGCCGCCCGTCCGTTCTTGGCATCCTTGAGCCACGAACCGCCACGCAAAACCCGACGAGGTTTGTCCGATGCATCGGCGACGGTTTGCATGGGATCGATGGCGTCCGCCGCGGGATAAGGCGCATACCAATCCAAGCACCACTGCCAAACATTGCCTCCCATATCGTAGAGGCCCCAGGGATTCGGTTTTTTCTGCCCGACGGGTTTTGTTCCTTGGCCGGCGTTGTCTTTGAACCAGCCCAGCGCGAGCGGATCTTTCGCCTTGCTATCGTAATAGGTGGTGGTCGTACCCGCACGATACGCGTATTCCCATTGCGCTTCGGTGGGCAACGTCATGTTTTTCCCGGTGATACGCGTCGACCAACGGGCGAATTCGAAGGCATCGTCGTAGGTGATAATCGTGACGGGATGTTCATCCGTTTGCGGAAACCCCGGGTTTTTCCAAGTATACCCCGAGCCTTGTACCAATGCCGAACCGTTCCAGCCGAATCCGCCGGACGTGCCTTTTTCAGCTTCACTGCGATATCCGGTGGCATTCACGAAGCGTTTCCACACGCCCACCGTCACCGGCGTCGTTTGCATGTAAAAACCGCTCGAAATGGAGACGGAATGTGCAGTTTCGTCGTCTTTGCGCGCAGCATCCGACGACGTCGAACCCATCGTGAAACGACCGGCGGAAATGCGCACGAAGGCGAGCTTCGCGCCGTCCACGTCCAAATTTAACGCCGCCGGCTCTTGACCCAAAGCAACGCTTGGAACGAGGGCAACGAGCACAAGGGACACAACAACCAGTGATTTCATGATGCGCGGCACGTTGATACCATGATTTGGAATCGATGCGCGCCAAATCTGAATGCGCGGCATTTCTTTCTGGAAAATGCAGTGCTCCTCGTGCGTCTCTTCCAGCTTCGCAACGGCTACGCCAAGCGACGGACTTGTTCACATGCCGTTGATTTATTGTAGAGGCCAATTATCGCGCCCTCTTCGAGACGCCTTCATCGGGCGCGATGAATCGCGCCCCTACGCGTGCATGATCCAACGAGCTGTTTGTGCATGCATTATTTCGTAGACAACGAGGTCCCAATGGAAGTAGACGACCCGGCATGACGCGTACGCATATCTGTTCATCCCTTCTGACATCGATGGTCTTGGTGCTCGTTGCCGCGGCTTGTGGTTCTTCGCCGCCTCCGCCCTCGCCCCCGCCGCCGCCGGCTCCACCCATTGCGGCGACAACGCCCGCGCCTGTGACGACACCGCCGCCAGTGGCTCCGCCGCCGCCGACCCTTGCTGTCGCTCCGGAGCCATCGAGGAAGTTGTTCCTTGACATTTGGTCATGACGCGGCTGTTTTATCCGCGCCAAACGTAGTTTACGACAAGATCCAAGCTTGTGGGCAATGCCTGGAGATTACGGGTTCGGAAGGCACGGCCGTCGTAATGGTTGCCGATCGATGCCATGATTGTCCGCCGAATCGTCTCGTGATCAACAAGCCAGCGTTTGTCAAGATTGCCGGGACAAAAGTCGGCAATGCGGAAGTTTCGTGGAAACCCGTGCCCTGCTCCGTTTCGGGGAATCTCGAACTTCGGGTCAAGAAGACGAGTTCCATTCATTGGACCTCGATTCAGGTGCGCAACCATCGCGTTCCCGTCAAGAGTGTGTCTTTCAAGAAGGGCGATGAATGGGTCGAAATGACTCGTTCGGACGACAATTATTTCGTTGCGGCCAAAGGCGTCGGCGCCAAATCAGTCACGTTGAAAATCACGTCGACCGACGGCCAAGTCGTGGAAGAATCGTTGGCGGAATGGAAGGATGGCGAAACCTACAAGGGTGCAAAGCAGTTTCAGTAGGCGTCATCGCGCCTGCGAAACGCTAAATGTTCGTAAATCCTGCACAAAGCGCTCGAAGCATGACCTTCGTTCATCGAATACACATGACTTCATGAACGCGTGACGTTGGCGAGGACGCGTTTGCGGTCACGCATGTACCAACGGCCATTGTTTCCGCGAACCAAGGTTTTGCAAAACGTACGCCTATTGAGCGTCACCCGCCCACCATGCGAATGGTTTTTCCTTCGTATTCGACGTCGCGCTGATAGAGTTTCTCCTCCCAACTCAATTCTTTGCGCATGTCAAACATGACGAGCCATCCGACCTTCAGGCCCAACTGATCCAAATATCCGCCGAGCTGTTCGAGCGCTTCGCCCTCGGTATAGCTGTCGCGCCGAATTTTTAGCTCAATCGCGTACCGAGCGTCTTTCCATTCAATGAGCACATGGAGCGCTCCGCGGCCGAGCCCATATTCGCGCTGAATACGCCCGCCACCATTGACCACACGTTGCAGAAACGCCATCAGCATCAAATGCGGGCCAGATTCGCGATACCCGAAACCTTCTGCCGCCAAATGGCCGTCCTTCCGCCAGAACTTCTGCCAATCCGTCATGAGTTTACCCATATCGAGCAACCCATCTTTTTGCACGTACGACGCCGGCTCGTTCCAGATTTGCATCTGCTGCACATAGTTGAGCGTCCGCGGAATCACTTCGCGATAGACTGCATTGGCAATTTGATAATGCCCGCCAACTTTGCGAATCAAGCCCATTCCGAGCACATAGTTAAAATCGTCGTCGAGCACATCGTTTGGCGCGCGATCGCCAGCGAGCATCGGATCGATCACGCGCCGGACACGATCTTCACGCAACTTGGCCACGAGCGAATCAATGTGCGAACGCCTTTCCAAGATGATCGTTTCTTTCGCCGCTTCCACATGCGCCGCCGTTACCGCAATGGCGCGATCTTCGACGTCGTTGTTCGTAATTTGATCCGCCAACGCATTCGTCAACCACGGATGACCTTGACCCAATTCGTAAATGTACCGAATCGCCTCCGGCTCGAATCGTTGACCCGTTGCCGTCGTGTGTTGTAACAAAAGTTCTTCGACTTCCGCTTCCGTGAATGGCGCGAGCGTCATCGCTTCGGCCGTAATGTTGAACGGTGATGTCGTACCGAGCCATGAAATAGCTTTGCGTTCGTCCGTGCTCACGATGTAATCGCGTACTTGGCGCATTCCAACGAGCACAATGCTTGCCGGAAATGGGATTTCTTCGCGGCCGATGTAGCCTTGTCGCAATTGGGTCAAAAACGAAATCATCGCCTCACCGACCAACGCGTCAGCTTCATCGATGAAGAGCACCAACGGACGTTGCTCTTGGGCCGCTAGGTGTCGCAAGTATCGCAGCAAAGCGGTCTTGGGATTTTGCAACCATTCATCGACCACGAGTTTACTAGGACGCATGGTCGCAGGAAAAACAGATTCCGGCAGATCCTGGAAGCAGTCGAGAATCGTGGTCATGGCTTCGCCAACATCGGCGGTTTCCCGCGCAGTTTCAATATCGACGTAGATCGCCCGCACCTGCCCCAACGCATTCAAGTGCTTCTCCAACCACTTGATACTCGTACTCTTGCCCGTTTGTCGCCCCGCATGCAACGTAAAGAACTTGCGATCCTCGATGAGTTCCAACACGTCGCCGAGCCGCCGCTCGGGCGGAATCATGTAGTGGCGGTGGGGATAACACGGGCCGGTGGTGTTGAACAGCAATCGCATGCAGGCGCGAGGTTGGCACAGTTGGACGGGGATGTCAATCCGTTTCTGAAGGGATTTGCAACAGTAGAAATGACGGGACAAACCAGCAGCTCGCCGTAATACCGCTCGTACGCACGTTTGGCTTGTTCCGGCGTTTTTTCCCCGGCAAGGTATTGTTCCAACGTTGCTTCCGCGACGCGTGGATCAATGACCGTGACATTTTGATCGAGTTGCCGCGGGAATGAGTAGGCCAGTCGTCGCGTCGGTACAGCATGAGATGGTGCGACAAGCGTCTCGTCACACGCCGCAGTCGCGACACCGAAATGGTGTGGCCACTCGTGTCGAGAGAAATCCGACCCCAGTGCAACGTGTTCAACTGTCCGCCCGAACCGCCTCAGAACGTGGGAGAAGACACGGGAAGCGAAGATCGCTCCGAAAGGCGCTTGACCCGCCACCTTCAAAAGTGCGAGGTTGGTCGTCCTCAGCGCAACGCTGTTTGTCCTAAGCACGCAGGAGAATTCGCCATGACCCTCATTCGATGTTTCATGATTGGTACCGCGTTCGTCGCGGCTTTCACGGGTTGCTCGAAGGAAGAGGGTGCCGCGACTGGTGCCCCGTCGGCACCCACGCCGACGGGGAAGCCGTCCGCGGCCGCCGTGTCGGCAACCGCCGCGCCTGCGCAAACGACCGAACCTGCCAAGCCGACGGACGTGAGCGGCGTGCGTGGGGCGCCGATGACGGCAGGCGCTGCTCCGGCCACGTGGACGTTCGTCTCAGGCAAGCCCGACAGTGGTGGCTACTATTACAACGCCGTGTTCGAAATTACCAATACCGGGAAAAAGGATATCTCGGCCATCGCGTACCATGCATGCCACTACCTGCCCTCCGGTAAGCTCGAAGGATTTCCCGCACAGAACGGCGTGGACGTGTCCTTGAAGCCCGGGGCGAAGGGGACGGTCGAGATCAGCTACACCTTGAAGGAACTCGGTCCAAACCACGCGCTTGGCCTCCTGATCCACAGTGTGAAGTTCGCCGACGGGACGACATGGGGAGACGCGGTCGGCTCGAAATGCCAGCCTGAGGTCAAGCTCTGAGCGGATCTTGAAGCGTTGAAATCGCGGCCCTCGGTGGGATGAATCGTGCGCACCGCGGTGTTGGCGAATGGAACGAAATACAAATATGTATATGGGCTTTTCGCCGAAGGTCCACGAGCGTTTCAAGTCTTCGCTTATGCGCGAGCGGAATCGTTCGGCGAATTGAAGCAAGAGTTCACGCAAATGCTCGAGCAATTCGAGCTGCCACGTCCATGATGCCAAGGGCTCGATTGCGCTGCCAGAGGCTACGTGCTGAGCACCGGCCCGAGTCTGGGTGGGGCAATGAAATTGAATTGTTTGCAGATTTGGGAATCCGAGCACGACTGGGCTCGGCAACCAAGCCACTGGCCCAGGTATTTCGCGATGCCCTGCTAGGCCGCACGAACGTGTTGAGATAAAGTATCCAACATGCTGGCAGGCAACGCGGAACGTACGGCCACGAGCACCGTGCTCGAACCTGGTGTGGTCATCAAGCATTATGAGCTTATTCGTAAGCTTGGTGAAGGCGGCATGGGGTTGGTGTTTTTGGCCCGCGACGTCCGCCTTGCTCGACTCGTGGCCATCAAGTTTTTGCTCGAGCATACTGGCCCCGCCGCAGAGCGTTTCCTGGCCGAAGCACGGATGACGGCGCAATGCAAGCACGAGAATATCGTCGTCATCCATGATGTCGATGAAATCGACGCAAAGCCTTACATGGTGCTCGAGTATATCGAAGGCCATTCACTTCGCGATGTATTGTCCAGAAAAACGAACCATGGCGCAGCAACGGCGATAGAGCTGATGTTGCCCGTCGCCAGAGCGCTGGCGTCGGCGCACGCCATGGGCATCGTGCACCGCGATTTGAAGCCGGAGAACATTTTGCTCTCCCATGCGGGCCAGATCAAAGTGCTCGATTTTGGCATTGCCAAACAGGTTGGCTTGGAGTTTGCCAAGACGATGCGGGACACGATCAAGACCCCGGCCGGAGACCCGCAGCTCACGCAGAATGGCACGATCGTCGGGACCATGCCTTATATGTCGCCCGAGCAATGGTTGGCGCTTCCCGTCGATGGTCGAACGGATATCTGGGCTGTGGGGTTGATTCTGTTCGAACTAGCCACTGGCGCGCATCCGCTCGGACCGTTCGACAGGATGAATGTGAGAAGCGTATCGGCCCTCGACACGCCCATGCCGAGTGCTCGAGAAAATCTGCCACATTCGCTGGAGCTTGCAGACATCATCGATCGCTGCTTGAAGAAACACACCCAGGAGCGTTTGGACTCGGCCAAGGCCCTCGTCGAGGCGCTCGAAAAGCTGGCCGTAGAAAAGCGCAATGTAAATGTCATTGCCGATGGGGCCAGCCCGTTTGCAGGACTTTCAGCATTTCAAGAATCGGATGCCGGTCGGTTTTTTGGTCGTGACAACGATATCACCGCAGTGGTCGGGCGGCTCCGCCAGCAACAGCTCGTTACGGTGATCGGCGCATCGGGCTCAGGAAAATCGTCATTCGTGCGCGCCGGGGTGATTCCAGCGTTGAAGCGTGCAGGTCGAGAAATGGAGACATTCATTGTTCGTCCAGGAAGACGGCCTCTCGCCGCGCTCGCTGATGTCCTCGCGTTCCTCTCCAACACGTCAGGTCACGCGGACGAGGCGGCCATTGCCAACACATTGCGCGCCGAGCCGGGACAGTTGGGCGCACGATTGCGGGCACATTGCCGAAAACAAGGCCCCGAGCATCGGGTGCTCTTGTTCGTCGATCAATTGGAAGAATTGTACACGCAAGGAATCGATCCGAACGAACGAGCGGCTTTCTGTGCATGCATTGAAGGCGTTGCTGACGATGCATCGTCTCCGCTGCGAGTCGTTATGACGATACGTGCGGACTTTCTGGATCGCGTCTCCGAGGACCCGACATTTTCGTCAGGAATGGCGCGAGGTCTGTACTTTTTTCCGCCCATGGCGCTGAATGGTCTGCGGGATGCCCTCGAAAAACCACTCGCCGCCGTGGGATATCAATTCGAGGACGATGCACTGCGTGACGAAATGCTCGGTGCACTCACCGGAACCAAGAGCCCCTTGCCCGTGATGCAGTTTACGGCAAACCAATTGTGGGAGGCTCGCGATCCGGAAAGAAAAACGCTCACATGGACGGCCTATCGGGCATTGGGGGGTGTGGCCGGAGCGCTTTCGACGCACGCGGATGCGGTTCTTTCAGCAATGAGTTTGTCTGAGCAGCGAATGGCGCGCGTCATCTTGATGCGGCTCGTGAGCCCCGAGCGGACGCGGGCAATGGTACGTTTGGACGAACTCTTTGCGCTCTCCGACGATCCTGCACGTGTCGAGCATGTGGTGCAACGATTGGGCGATGCACGGCTTTTGTCGATTGAAACGGGTGGTGAACGCGAAGGAAAAACCGTCGAGCTGACGCATGAGTCCTTGATTGATCGGTGGTCGAAGCTGCGACAATGGCTCGACGAAAACGAAAAAGACGCGGTATTCATCTCCGAGCTGCGTAATGCGGCAACGCAATGGGAGAAAAACCACCGGGCGGAGGGCCTTTTGTGGCGCGATCAGGCCGCAGCCGAGGCGGGGCAATGGCTCGAACGCAACAAAGAGAAAGCGGGAAACGAAGGCACTTTGGGCATTGGTAAGCGGGAGTTTTCGTATTTGGGGGCGGTGGTCGAGTTGTCGCAGCGCACGAGACGACGTCGAAGGCAGGCGACAGGCGCGATTATGTTATTTTTGAGCCTCATTGCATTGGTGGTCTCGGTGCTTGGGCTGAAAGCAAAGCATGAAGCTCGGCGAGCAGATGCCCAGGCCGATGAGGCCAAGAAAAACGCTGATGAGGTCCAAAGGAGTGCCGACGCGGCCAAGAAG
>JBGAOI010000017.1:33365-33680 GCA_044221885.1 Polyangium sp. (in: bacteria) | reverse complement strand
GTCCGCCCATTGACATTCGGAAATCATGGCCTGCGCTTCCGCCGCATCCAAAACCCAGCGCACCGATATCGTGAGAATTTTGCTCACGTCATGGTGCAAATAATAACGCCCGCCAGGTTCGACCAATATCGCGGCATCCGAGATCTCGTCCGTGCCGAGGTTCTCGTCGATATCGTCCCCATAACGCGTCACGACCTTGTGCAACCCTGGTTCAGCAAGCCAACAAAACCACGTCGGACCCTTGGTCATCCCCACGAGTTGCCGATTGTCCCGTACGACCGCAGGCACCAAGAGCGCTACATTGTGCGGACGCAC